>CALERQ010000060.1 GCA_937907305.1 uncultured Clostridia bacterium
CGGTGTTCCAACGCTCGGCATAGTCGCGGCGGGCATCGGCATAGGTCACCAGCACATCGACCTGACCGGAAGCCAGACGGGCAAAGGCGCTGGCGTAGGAATCGGACTGAACGGCGCTGGCAAGATCGGAGATGCCCTTGCCGTAATGATCCTGCAGCCACAGGGCGGGATAGATGTAACCGGCGGGGGAGGAAGTACCCATAACGCTCCAGTTGGCGCTGTTGAGGTCTTCCCAGGTCAGCTCTTCGCCGTTATTGACCTTGGCGAGCAGCTCCTGGCCCTTATCGGAGGGGCCGGCGATGATAAGAGCACGATAGGAAACAGCCTGCTTTTCGGAAGCTTCGGTGGGCTGGCCATCGTTCCAATCTTTGGCGTTATCGGAATCCTTGCTGAGGCCGTTACGGGTAGCGGTGAGGATGACCTCGGCGCCGTCATCATACAGAACATAGGTGCCGCCGGGGATGAGACCAACATCGATGGTGCCGGCTTCCAGACCTTCACCGACTGCCTCGTAGGTGGTGCCAACGGTGATCTCTACTTCGCCGACCTCATAGCCTTCCTTGGCCAGCTCTTCCTTGAGCATTGCCTTCAGAGGCTCGGTGACGGTGATGATCTCGGCAGGCTCACGGGAAGGAACGAAAGCGACCTTGAGGGTCTCGATCTTCTTGGCATCCGTGTCATTGCCGGGGGTGGTGTTGTCGCCGCAGCCGACCATCATGCTGAGGATCATGACGACTACCAGCAAAAACGCAAACAGCTTTTTCATTTGTTTTTCCTCCATAATGATTCTTCATTATCCTTTTTGCCCGCGGAGTGCGGGCAGCTGACGGTGCAGCAAACCGGGCAGCCTGCTACACTATCTAAAGTATAACATGCTGCCCCGCGAAATTTTTTTCTGTTTTCGTAAAAAAAGTATTATCTTACGGCCGGCGGTCACGGTCAAAGTAGATGGCGATGAGATCCTCGAAGGCCAGAATAACATGGCCGAAGAAGGGATTGGGCAGGCTGCCGACCAGCGTCTGCTTGGAGCCATCAATGACAAAAACAATATCGGCAAGCCGGGCCAGCGCGGAATCCCCGCGCTTGGTAAAGGCCATGATCTTGTGGCCGTGCTGCTGGGCGTGACGCACATCATTAAGCACCGGCTCGGTCTCGCCGCTTTGGCTGATGGCAAACATCACCGAGGGTTCGCTGCCGCCGGGCAGGTGATGGGCATCCTGGAAGAGCATATAATCATAGAAATGGACATTATTGAACACCATAAAGCCGCAGATGGAAAGCCGCTGTGCGATGTAGGAGCCGACGATATTGGAAAAGCCGGCGCCGGTGGTGAACATCTTCTCCTGGCGGGAGGCTTTGAGCAATCCGCAGAAATCATTGATGAGGGCATCCGAGTAGTTATCAATGAGGCTTTTGAGATTTTCGGCATTGCGGCGTTCATCCCGGCCGTTCAGCTGGCGGCTGAGATAATAGTACAGCTCGCTGTACCCCTCAAAGCCCAGCCGCTTGCACATTTTGACGATGGTGGCAGTGGAGACAAAATTTTCGGTGGCGATCTGCTGGATGCCGACCCGTTTTTCCCCGCGTTCCAGGTGCGCGGCTATACTGGTGATGATCTTCTGCTCGTCTTCCGAGAGCAGATTGGTAAGTAAGAAATAATTATCGCCCATGCGCTGGCATCCTTTCCGCGGTTGATTTTATACATTATAACACCTTGTTCGGCAGAGTTCTACCGGTATATTGTAAAATCGAACGGTGCAAAGGGGGAAAAATCCCATGAACTTTATGTGAATTTTACGGATGAGGGCTTGCCTTAAAGTTAGCTTTAGGTTGTAAAATACAATTATATTAGACTCTCCCGAAAGGAGTAAGACGATGAAAATCCCCAAGATAAATTATAGAATAGCGGTATTGCTGTTGGCGCTGACGCTGCTGGTGCTGGGTGGCTGCGGCGCTGCGCCAGAACAGACCATGACACCAACTGCCGAAACGGAAACACAGGAAGAAGCAAAAATCCCCGGGAGCGTGACGGTGACCGGAGAAGCCGCGGCGGAGCTGACCGAAGGGCAGCAGGCGGTAATCGTAGCCTTTATGGAGCGGTATTATCAATCCATGGGGCGGCTGGAGGTATTGGACTGCGGGGATCTCTTTAGCGAGGAAGAGCAGGTGACGATGCACCGGGATGTGTGGACATTGCTTTGCGAGATCCGGCGGGCCTCCCTGAGTGACCTGACACTGTTGGACTATGCGGTGACACTGAACTGCACGGCGGTGGAGCCGCAGGAGGACGGTACCGTGCGGGTGCGCACCGAAGAGGATACCGTGATGCACTTTGCGGCCAGCCCTGCGGCAGATAGCAAAATACTGGGGATGTTCCAGGGCTTTACGCTGGTGGGCAGTGAGGAAACAGGCTGGAAGATACAGCGGCACACCGCGTGGGATAGCGCCTATTATCCCTTTATGCGCTTCGTGGCGCGGGATAATGGGCTTTCCGAAGGGACAAAGCCGCCCATAGAGGTGGGGTACAGCACCGTGGAGGAACAGCGTGCCCTGGCAGAGGAAAACCTAGCCGCACGGCTGGCGCAGCAGGGGCAGCAGGCGGAGCCGATGACGGCCCGGAATGTCTATGACCGAGAGGCGGCAGTGGCCTATGCCCGCCGCTGGGCTGGGGAGCGCAACAGTGAGTGGCCGGAATACGACCGCTACGGCGGCAACTGTATGAACTTTGTTTCTCAGGCGATACACGCGGGCGGGGTGCCGATGGACACCACCGGCAGCGCCTGGTACTGGTTCGGGAACGGCAACCGCACCGCTTCCTGGTCGGGCGTCAATTACTTTGTGAGCTATGTGCAGGTGAATACCGGCGGCGGGCTGGTGGGCGATGCGGCGGCCCCCTACTACACAGGAGAGCCTGGGGATGTTATTGCCATGGGCAACGACCATTTCCGCCACATCGTGATGATAAGCGAAGCGCTGACGGATGAAAGCGGCAATACCGTGGATTACCTCATTTGCTCGAATACCGGTGATCTGTGCGACTTTCCGGCTGGGGCGTACTTCTATACCTATCAGCAGCTTATCAAAATCTACGGCTGGAACTGAATATCGCCAGGGCTTCCGTTTTGCCGAACGGGAGCCTTTTGCGTGCGGGCCGATTCTTTACATTCCGGGCAGTCAATGCTATAATTATCTTTTAGTGACGAACAGGAAAGGAGGCGGCGCTGTATGGGACTTCCCGCCCGTCTGGTACGCTCGCAGCTCAATTTCTTTAAGCCTTTTGTGGCGAATTGCTCGCTGGAGGTGACCCGTAAGGGACAGGATAAATTGGGTGAGCTGATGGAAGCGATCCACAAAAAAGATGTCATTGTGCGGGATTATTCGTTTGAGCGTTTTGAAGGCGCCTGGCTGATCCCGCGGGATGAGCGCCGCAGCGGAGTGATCCTATATCTGCATGGCGGCGGCTATACCTGCGGCGACCTGGACTACGCCAAGGGCTTTGGCGCGACACTGGCCGATGAATGCGGGATCAGGGTGTTTTGCGCCGCCTACCGCCTGGCCCCGGAAAGCCCCTACCCGGCAGCGGTAGAGGACGCCCTGGAGGCCTACCGCTACCTGCTGGAGAAGGGTTATGCCCCGGGGCAGATCGTGCTGTGCGGGGAAAGCGCCGGAGGCGGGCTCATTTGTGCGCTGTGCCTGCGGCTGAAGGCGCTGGGCATGGCGATGCCCGCGGGCCTTATTGCCATTTCTCCGTGGACAGATCTGACCTGTTCCGGGGAAACCTATGAGGAAAACCGCGAGGCGGACCCCTCCCTGACCGAAGAGCTGCTGCGCTTCTATGCTGATTGTTACACCGGCGGACTGACTCCCAAGGAGGAACCACTGGTTTCGCCGCTCTTCGGCGACCTGACCGGTTTTCCGCCGGTGCTGCTTTTTGTGGGTGGGGATGAGATATTGCTGGATGATACCCGCCGCCTGCACCAGAAGCTGATGGATGCCGGCTGTGAGAGCAAAATGATCATAGCGCCGGAGCGCTGGCATGCCTATGTGCTGTATTACCTCAATGAGAACATGTCCGACTTCGAGGAAATGGGTAAGTTCCTGAACCGGGTGATGGGCGGGGAACGCAAGCTGCGCTGGATGCAGCTGGATAACGCGGCAAAAATTTACCCCGCTGCCCGCCGCCGCAACTGGAACAACCTGTTCCGGCTTTCCGCTACCCTTTCCGAGACAGTGGATGTGCCGACCCTGCAAACCGCGCTGGATGTGACGGTACGGCGATTCCCCTCCATTGCCGTTCGGCTGCGCCGGGGTGTGTTTTGGTATTATCTTGAACAGATCCCGGCAGCGCCGGCCATTCAGCCGGAAAAGAGCTATCCGCTGGTGCATATGCCCTTTGATGATATCCGCAAGTGCGCGTTCCGGGTGCTGGTGTACCGGGAACGCATCGCGGTGGAATTTTTCCATGCGCTGACCGATGGCACCGGCGGGACCATCTTCCTGAAGACTCTGTTGGCGGAGTACCTGTGCCGCCGGTATGGAATAGAGATCCCGGCGACCGATGGCGTGCTGCGCCGCCTGGACCCGCCCCGCGAGGAGGAGCTGGAGGATAGCTTCCAGAAGTACGCGGGCCGGGTGGAGGCCAGCCGAAAAGAGGCGACAGCTTATCACCTAAGCGGGACACCGGAACCGGATGGCTACCTGGACCTGACCACGCTGATGGTGCCGGCCGCCGAGCTGAAAGCAAAAGCCAGGGAATACGGTGTAACAGTAACGGAGCTGCTGTGCACCGCTATGATGAAGGCGATCCTGAACCTGCAGGCTAAAAAGGTACCGAACCGCCGGCGCCGCCGCCCGGTAAAGGTGCTGGTACCGGTGAATCTGCGCGGGCTGTTCCCCAGTCAGTCTCTGCGGAATTTTGCCCAGTATGTTACGCCGGAGGCAGATCCCCGCCTGGGGGATTACACCCTGGAGGAGCTGTGCCGCATTGTGCATCACCGCATGGGGCTGGAGGTCACCCGTAAGAATATGAGTGCCCGCATTGCAACCAATGTAAACAGCGAGCGCATTCCTATCCTTAAGGTGATGCCGCTGTTTATCAAAAATTTCGCGATGAAGATGGTATTTGATGCTGTAGGCGAGTGCAAGAGCTGCCTATGTATGTCCAACCTGGGTGTGGTACAGGTGCCGGATGCTATGCGGTCATATATCCGCCGGATGGATTTTATCATTGGTGTGCAGGCCAAGGCGCCGCACAACTGCGGGATCATCACCTGGGGCGATACCGTTTATATCAATATGATCCGCAATATCCAGGAGCCGGAGCTGGAGCGGCATTTCTATGAGGTGCTGCACTGGATGGGCCTGCCGGTAAAAGCGGAAAGCAACGGGCGCTGAAGGCGCCAAAGGGGGAACAGCTATGTATTGCGTTAAATGTGGCGTGGAGCTGGGTGACAGCGAGAAAAAATGCCCGCTGTGCGGCACTACGGTTTTTCACCCGGAGATGGAGCCGCCCAAAGGGGACGGGCCCTACCCACCGGAGGAACACACCCATAAAGAAGTGAGCCGCAGCGGTGCGCTTTTTGTGGTGACGGTGCTGACAGTACTGCCCATTGTTATCTGCCTGTTATGTGATTGGCGTATCAATGGCGGTATTGTGTGGTCGGGTTATGTCACCGGCGCTTTGCTGATGAGCTATATCGTCATTGTGCTGCCGCTGTGGTTCCGTCGGGGGAATCCTGTCATCTTTGTCCCGGTCGATTTTGTGGCGCTGGGGGCTTACCTGCTGTATATCGATTTGGCTACCGGTGGGCGTTGGTTCCTTTCCTTTGCTTTCCCGGTGGTGGGGGCGGCAGGCATTATTGTCACGGCAATGGTCACTCTGCTGCGTTACCTGCCCGGCGGGCATCTGTTTGTATTCGGCGGGGCGTTTATCCTCTCCGGCGGGCTGATGGTATTGGTGGAATTTCTTATCAATCTGACCTTTAAGATCCATGATGTTCTGCTGTGGTCCATTTATCCGCTGGCGGCCGGTATCATTTTGGGGCTGACGCTCATCATTATCGGCTGCTGCCGCCCGCTGCGGGAATCGCTGCAGAAAAAGTTTTTCCTGTAAATCATAAAGCTGTAAAGCGCCCGAGAAGGGCGGGAGGGACCCTTATGAATCTTCAGCACATGAAATATGCCGTAGCCGTAGCGGAGACCGGCTCCATCAATAAAGCGGCGGATCGGCTTTTTGTGGGCCAGTCCAATCTCAGCCGGGCCATCAAGGAGCTGGAAAACAGCCTGGGTGTGGCTATCTTTGAACGCAGCGCCCACGGTATGGAACTGACCCCGGAGGGCGGGGTGTTCCTGCGGTATGCCAAAGCGATCCTGCAGCAGGTGGATGAGGTGGAGCATATGTTTACCGAAGGTTCCGCCAAAAAGAAGCACTTTTCCATCTCGGTGCCGCGCTCCAGCTATATCTCGGAGGCTTTTGCCCGTTTTTCCTGTGAGCTTTCCGCCGATGAGGAGTTTGAAGTTTTCTACAAGGAAACCAACGCCATGCGCACCCTGAAGAATGTTCTTCAGGATGACTATAAGCTGGGTATCCTGCGGTATGCCGAAAACTATGACCGCTACTATAAGGAACTGGTGGAGGAAAAGGGCCTGCGATGTGAGCTGGTGGCGGAATTCCGCTATGCCCTGCTGATGAGCAAGGATTGTCCGCTGGCGCGGCAGGAGAGCATTACCTATGAGGACCTGAAAAACTATATCCGCGTGGCTTATGCCGACCCGTATGTCCCCTCGCTGCCGGCTTCCGAAGTGCGGCGGGAGGAGCTGCCGGATGATATCAACCGGCGTGTCTATGTCTTTGAGCGGGCCAGCCGCTTTGAGCTGCTTTCCCGCAACCCGCAGGCTTTTATGTGGGTCTCACCGGTTTCGCAGGAGCTTTTGGAGCGATATTCGCTGGTGCACCGCCCCTGTGTGGATAGTCGCCGCCGTTACAAGGAT
>CALERQ010000061.1 GCA_937907305.1 uncultured Clostridia bacterium
CGGCAATCCCTCCGGTTCGCTCCGCTCACCACCTCCCTTTACACAAGGGAGGCTTTAGGGGCAGGCGTACAAATTAAAACCTTTTATAAATCTCCGCCCCGCCGAAGGCGACTCCAAACCATCCCCAAAATATCATAATAATTCCCAGCAAAACTTTCCTCAATAAAACTAAATTTTATGCAAATCTCACCCATCAATACCCAATATTGTAAACTTTCCATTAAAAAAAGTGAAATATTAACCTTTCAACTGCAAAAAAGGGTTGATTTTGCCGTATTAGTGCAGGGGATCTTATCATAAGGAGGAAATTTATGATCATTTGTCAAGTCACCGGGGCCGCCATCACCGTGGCCCAAAATGAGCTTCTCACCACCGGTATGGTACAGGCTGTCCCGGTGCGGTTCTGCTTCTCCCCACAGTGGGCCGCCCTCGATCGCACCGCCGTTTTTACCGCCGGCACCGCCAGCGTCAGCTGCCTGCTGGGGGAGGATAACCAGTGCTTCATCCCGTGGGAATGTCTCACCCGCGCGGGCGAGTACCTGAGCGTGGGGGTGTACGGCACCCGCGGGGAGGAGGTCGTCCTGCCGACTGTCAGTTGCCTGTTGGGGCCTATCTGCACCGGCACCCAGCCGGAGGAAAACACCCCCGCCGAAGCCACCCCCACCCTCGTCCAGAGCCTGCTTACCAAAGCGGAAGCCGCCGTTTCGGCGGCAGATGCCCTCCGGGCCGATGCCGATGCCGGGCTGTTTAACGGCCGGGACGGCAAAGACGGCACCAACGGAAAGGACGGAAAAGACGGCCAAAATGGCCAGGACGGCACTCCCGGTGAGACCGGCCCCCAAGGGCCAAAGGGCGATCCCGGTGAAGCCGGCCCCCAGGGGCCGAAAGGAGATCCCGGTGAAGCCGGCCCCCAAGGACCAAAGGGCGACCCCGGCGAAGCCGGTCCCCAGGGGCCAAAGGGCGACCCCGGTGAGACCGGCCCTCAAGGGCCGAAAGGCGACCCCGGTGAGACCGGTCCCCAAGGACCAAAGGGCGACCCCGGTGAGACCGGCCTCCAGGGGCCGAAAGGAGATCCCGGCGAAACCGGCCCCCAAGGACCGAAAGGAGATCCCGGTGAGACCGGCCCCCAAGGGTCAAAGGGCGACCCCGGCGAAGCCGGCCCCCAAGGGCCAAAGGGCGATCCCGGCGAAGCCGGCCCCCAAGGGCCAAAGGGCGACCCCGGTGAGACCGGCCCCCAAGGGCCAAAAGGCGATCCCGGCGAAGCCGGCCCCCAAGGGCCAAAGGGCGATCCCGGTGAGACCGGCCCCCAAGGGCCGAAGGGTGACCCCGGTGAAGCCGCCATCACTTTGGAAAGTATTGCCCTTTCCGCCGCCGGGTGGAGCGCCGAGGAGCCCTATTCCCAAAACGCGGCGTTGAACGGGCTGACCGCCGGTTCTCTGGTGGCCCTGCAGCCCACCGCCGCCCAGCTGATGGTCCTGCAAGAGGCCGGAGTCACCGCCCTTACCGCCGCCAATGCCGATGGCGCCCTGACCGTCTATGCCCTGGGGGCCGCCCCCGCCGCCGATCTGACTTTGCAGGTCACGGTTACCGTTATCGGGCAGTAACGGCCGCCCGCCGGGGGGGACTTTTCTGGGGAGAAGAGTAAGCAAAAGATATTTATTTGGGGCAAGATTGTGGTCGCCTTCGGCGGGGCGGGGCCTTTTGCAAAGACATAATCTGTACGCCTGCCCGCCGGGGGCCCAGTTTGTAGTCGCCTGTCGGCGTCGCGGAGCCTTTTTCAAGGCTTAGTTAGTACGCCTGCCCGGCGGGGGGTTACTTTTCTGTGAAGAAAAGTAACCAAAAGTCACTCGGGGAGGACCCCGAGACCCCCACGCGTCGGTACATCCCGCCCGGAAAGCCAAAGGACGGCTTCCCGGAGCGGGATTAGACGACGCTTATAAGGTGTTATTTTAATTTGGTTTCTGCTGGAACTCACATAAAATGCGCCGCAG
>CALERQ010000062.1 GCA_937907305.1 uncultured Clostridia bacterium
AGGGCGTCACCGAGGACGCGAAGAACACCGTCTACCTCCGCCCCGAGACCGCACAGGGCATCTTCACGAATTTCGTGAACGTCCAGCGCACCACCCGCCGCAAGCTGCCCTTCGGCATCGGCCAGATCGGCAAGAGCTTCCGCAACGAGATCACCCCCGGCAACTTCATCTTCCGTGTGCGTGAGTTTGAGCAGATGGAGCTGGAGTTCTTCTGCCAGCCCAATACCGACCTGGAGTGGTTCCAATACTGGCGCAACTTCTGCCATCAGTGGCTGCTTTCCCTGGGCATGAAAGACGAAAACCTGCGCCTGCGTGACCACGATCCCGAGGAGCTGTGCTTCTACTCCAAGGCGACCACCGACTTCGAGTTCATGTTCCCCTTTGGCTGGGGCGAGCTGTGGGGCGTAGCCGACCGTACCGATTACGACCTGACCCAGCACCAGAACACCAGCGGCAAGGACCTGACCTACTTCGACCAGGAAAAGAACGAGCACTATATCCCCTATGTCATTGAGCCTTCCCTGGGCGTGGAGCGCAGCTTCCTGGCCTTCCTGTGCGATGCCTACGATGAGGAAGTGCTGGGTCAGGATAAAAATGGTAACGATGATATCCGCACCGTACTGCGCCTGCACCCGGCGCTGGCCCCCTATAAGGCCGCTGTACTGCCCCTTTCCAAGAAGCTGGCGGATAAGGGCCGTGAGATCCAGCAGGAGCTCTCCAAGTACTTTATGGTGGATTACGATGACGCCGGCTCCATTGGCAAGCGTTACCGCCGTGAGGATGAGATCGGTACTCCCCTGTGCATCACCGTGGACTTTGAGACCGTAGGCGATGAGAACACCCCGGCCGATAACTGCGTGACCGTGCGTGACCGTGACACCATGGAGCAGGTTCGTATCCCGATCAGCGAGCTGCGCAGCTACATTGAGAAAAAGCTGGAATTCTGATTTTCCTTATAAACAAAGCGATCCCCCTGCCGAAAAGCAGGGGGATTTATTTATGCATCGGAATATCAGAACTTAACACCATAAACGGCAAACTGGTGGAAATGCGTCAGTCGGTCCAGCTCGGCATCCCGCCAGTAAAAACCGGTGTGATCCAAGGTAATGGCTTGATGCTCGCCGGTCGTGCTGTCCTCCATCCAGTAGCCGAACTCCATTGCCTCATAGGTGCCGGTGGAAATGACCGTATTTTTGGCGCCATCACCGGTATCCTCCGTCCGGATGATCTCGTAGCGGCCATCGGTATACATCTGGGCATTGTAATAGACATCCGCCACTGCTGCCATATCGGATTGGTATAGCCCCGCCACATGCTCCAGGGGCAGCTTTTCCGCCTGCTGGTGGTTGAGGGAAAGCATCAGCGCCAGCACCACGATGATCACTGTGATCCAGGCCAGGGCTGGGATGCGGTTCAGGGCTGCGTTTGCTTTGGAAAGCCAGTTCATGTTGGTTCCTCCTGTTTGGTAGATTGCTGCTTCTGCATCAACTATATTTTACCAAACAGGGGGGTGAAGCAAGCGCCATCACTCAAAAATGTTATATAAATTTTGCGTCGAATTCTTATGGAAAATGTCTCAAACTCGCTGATCCGCCGCAAAGGGCTTGCCCATAATGAAGATGACCAGCGCCAGCAGCATGGCGCCGCCGCAGATGAAGCAATACACCGGTACGCCGACATTGGCCAGCAGGTAGCCGCCGGCCAGATTGCCCACGATGCTGCCGATGCCCTGCGTAACCGCCACGCTGATGAGAATGGCGCGTCCGGCATACTGCCGCGGGAACAGCGAGGCGACATAATCGATATTAAAGCGCAGAAAACCCGCAAAGCCGATGGACATGAGGATCTGTGTGACCATGACCCCAGTCATGCTGCGCAGTACACCCAGCAGCAGGATGCGCGTGCCCAGCGCCGCAAGAGACACAATAAACAGCACCGGCAGCGGCAGGCCCTTTTGCAGCAGGCGACTGGCCAGGCGCATCAAGAGGAATTCACCCACACAGTAGAGGAACACTGAAAGCCCATAGGTGGAGGCATCGCCGCCGATGTAATTGATAATGACCTGCATAAAGCCATTGACCGAACGGGTTGCAAAGTAATACAGCGTGCCGCAGATAAGAAAAACGGCATAGGGGCGGCAGCCCAACAGTTTTCTAAAGCTGGCCCACAGGGACTCCTTTTGCGGAACCGCGCCGGTTTCCGGCTCGGTTTCCGAATGGAGCAGCGGAAGCTGGTTGGGGTCGGCCAACGGGAGGGCCAATAGAATGGAAAGGCCCAGCGCCCCCAGGTGCAGCCAGAACAGGAAATCGATCCCCAAAGGGGCAATCAGGTAGCCGGAAATCAGGGCCGTGGCTGCATAAAAGATAGAACCAGCGCTACGGATATTGCCATAATCAATGGTGCTATCCCGCAGGGTCATCTGGTTGGTCCAGGTATCAAAAACACTGGAGGCACAGTAATCCAGCGCCGAGATCAGGCTGAAGGAGAGCATGGTCCAAAGAAAACCGCGGCCAAAACAATAAGGCAGCAACGGGGTAACGATCATTCCGCCCGCCACCAGTATAATGAACAACCACTTGGGGGAAATGCTGCGGTCGATCAGCCGCCCGTAGATGGGGCCGGCAATCATCATAACCAGGTACTGCAGCATGGTGATGTAGCCGCACTGTACCTCGGTGTAGCCATAATCCAGCAGGATAGTGACTGTGTAGGCGTACAGCGAACAAAAGCTGATGAAATAAGCACCCTCCAGCAGGAACATATGGCGGCTCCGGCTCATACTGCTTTTTCCCCCCCCTGTAATTCATTCTAATATATGGAAAAACCACCCTATTGGGTGGTTCATCCTAAGTGCCGGCATCAACCTATTTTCCCGGGCCGCTTCCAGCCAAGTATCTTCGGCGCCAATGAGCTTAACTTCTGTGTTCGGGATGGGAACAGGTGGGACCTCATCGCAATCAACACCGACTATTGAGTTAAAAAACACACCCTGAAAATTGAACAACGAAAGTGCGGAACAAAGATCGTTTTTGCTT
>CALERQ010000063.1 GCA_937907305.1 uncultured Clostridia bacterium
TTTCCAGGGCGCAGCCGCTTTTTTGGGCGTAATATTCCAATCGGGGCCGGTGGCACTGGGCGCAGCAGGCGGTTATCCCGTTTTCCACCCGGCGGGTCGCCCACAGCCCCACACCCCCCTGGCTGCACAGGTTCAAAAACCGCTCCGGGTACGGCCCCACCACGGTAAACTGCACGGTTCCCCGGCAGTACCGGATCAGCTTTTTCATCAGCATTTTTCCGCCCCCTTTTGGCAGATCGGTTTTCCTGGGCACATTTTGGCAGGGACCGGGATGCGGGCCGCAGGCCGCCCCGGCGCAGCCGGGGCCAGCGGGCGAAGCCCGCTGAAACCGTCCTCCGGACGGTTTGGCCTGCGGCCCGCCCTATGCACCCAGCCCCTGCCCTCCGCCATCCTACCCAAAGTCCACCGACTTGATTTTTCCCTCTACCACCGCGCCCAGGCTGCCGAAGTTCCGCATCGTCAGCCCTTCCCCGGTAAAGCGCACCGTCAGTGCCCCGGTACACAGCCGGATACAACATTCGTTGTACTCCAGAATGCCCCGGCAGCCATCCACCACGGCCTCCCGGTCGGAAAGCAGCTCCACCCGCATTGGCGGCAGCAGGTCGGCCACCGCTTCCCGCAGCGTTTCCCCGGCCTTTTTCAGCGATTTTTGCAGCGGCATCGCGCTTCCCCCTTTCGTCATACCCTCCACTATATGCCGCCCGGTCTGTCCCTTAGTCGTCTTGCTTATTTGTATATTTTGTAAATCATATTGGGCCTCATTTTGCCCACGGCGAGGGGAGCTTTTCTGTGAGGAAAAGGATGCAAAAGACCTTTTTGGGCCAAGATTGTGGTCGCCTTCGGCGTCGCGGAGTCACCGCAGGGTGACAGCCTGCGGTGACTCCGCGCCGCCGACAGGCGACTACAAACCGGGCCCCCGCCGGGCAGGCGTGCAAATTTTGATATCTAAAAGGCTCCGCGACGCCGACAGGCGACCACAAATCCCCCCGCAATGCTAAAAAATGATACAAATTTATAGCTAAAATTCTATGAATATTTCATAGAATTTTGACGGGAGATGTGATACAATAAACTAATGTAGAAAACAGGTGCGAAGGAGGACGGCTATGACTGAACAGATCGTCAACTTTGAACGAATGGAATACGCGCTGACCCTCTTTGGCAACTCCGATGAAAATATACGAATGCTGGAGCAGGGCTACGGCGTTTCGGTGGTGTTCCGCGGGACCGATATCAAGGTGAGCGGCGACGCCGAAAAGGTGATGACCTGCACCCGGTGCATCGAAGGGCTGCTGAAGATGGTGGAATCCGGCGAGGAGCTTTCGGCACAGAATATACGCTACATGATGAGCCTGGTGGAGGAAGGACGCGAGCAGGAGGCGGAGGCCCTGGGCAAGGATGTCATCTGCATTACCGCCAAGGGCAAGCCCCTGAAGCCCAAAACGCTGGGCCAGCAGAAATATGTGGAGGCCATCCGCAAGAACACCATTACCATGGGGATAGGCCCCGCCGGTACCGGCAAGACCTACCTGGCCGTGGCGATGGCGGTGAAGGCCTTCCGGGCGCAGGAGGTAAACCGCATCGTGCTGACGCGGCCCGCCGTGGAAGCCGGGGAAAAGCTGGGCTTTTTGCCCGGCGACCTGCAGAACAAGGTAGACCCCTACCTGCGGCCGCTGTACGACGCGCTTTTTGATATGCTGGGGGCGGAGAACTTCCAGAAGTACCAGGAGCGGGGCAACATAGAGGTAGCGCCGCTGGCCTATATGAGAGGCCGCACGCTGGACGACAGCTTCATCATTCTGGATGAGGCTCAGAACACCACCCCGGAACAGATGAAGATGTTCCTGACCCGGCTGGGGTTCAATTCCAAGGCCATTATTACCGGCGATGTGACCCAGATAGACCTGCCGGACGCGAAGCGTTCCGGGCTGGTGGAGGCGAGCAAAATTCTGCGGGATATTCCCGATATCGCCATCTGCCGCTTTAGCGAGAAGGATGTGGTGCGGCATAAGCTGGTGCAGGATATCATAAAAGCCTACGAGAAATATTACAGCAGGCAGGACGCAAAGCAAGATACCACAAGGAGAGGCAAATAACATGGACAAGCTGAAAGTCATTATCACCAACGACCAGAAGGCCGTAAAAATACCCGCCGGGCTGCGGCTGATGCTGCGGCGCTGCTGCACCGCCGTGCTGCGGATGGAGCAGTTTACGGGGGACGCCGAGGTGAATATCACCTTTACCGATGACGAGAAGATAAGGGAGATGAACAACCAGTTCCGGCATATCGATGCCTCTACGGATGTACTCTCCTTCCCTTTGGGCGAAAACGGCGAGTACGATATCAACCCCGATACCGGCTGCAAGCAGCTGGGAGATATTGTGATCTCGGTGGAGCACGCCGTGGCGCAGGCCAATGAGTTCGGGCACACCTTTGACCGGGAAATGGGCTACCTGACCGTGCACTCCATGCTGCACCTGCTGGGCTACGACCATGTGAACGGCGGGCTGGAAAAGACCATCATGCGGGAAAAGGAAGAGGAAGCGCTGGGCCGGCTGGGACTGACCCGCGACAACACCTATGTGGAGTGAGGAAACGAGAATGAGAGAAGTACAGAAATCGGCATTTATAGCGATAGTGGGGCGGCCCAATGTGGGCAAAAGCAGCCTGCTGAACGCCCTGCTGGGCGAGAAGGTGGCCATTGTATCCCCGCGGCCGCAGACCACCCGCACCCGCATCACCGGCGTGCTGACCGAAGGCGCGACCCAGCTGGTATTCATTGATACCCCCGGTCTGCACCGGGCGCGCAACTCGCTGGGGGAATACATGGTGCGGCAGGTGGGGTCCTCGGTTTCCGATGTGGACCTGGCGGTGCTGGTGACCGATGCCAGCGAGCCGTGGGAGAAGCTGACCAGGGCCGAGCTGGACCTCATCGAGCAGTTTAAGAAGCTGGACCTGCCCGCTGTGGCGGTGCTCAATAAGATCGACCTGCTGAAGGACAAGGAGCAGCTCATCCCGATGATGGCGGTGCTGAA
>CALERQ010000064.1 GCA_937907305.1 uncultured Clostridia bacterium
GCAGGAACCCCAGGCGGGAACGGAAATTTTCTCTTTGCATACAATACTCCTCATTTCGACTTTGTAAAAAGTATTCTTATTATAGGATAGGAGAGGAGCATTGACAAGGAGCAGTTTGGCATTATAATATAAGAAAAAGTTATGATGCGGCGGCAGGCGGGCGCGGCGGAGCGGGCGAGGGGCGCCGCAGCCAAGGGATGCGGCGCCCCG
Source organism: uncultured Clostridia bacterium (assembly GCA_937907305.1). Lineage (GTDB taxonomy): Bacteria > Bacillota > Clostridia > Oscillospirales > Ruminococcaceae > Angelakisella. The sequence goes on from CALERQ010000064.1 coordinate 211, forward strand.
AGGGCGAGCGGAGCCGTGCCCGCCGTATTCCCGCGGATGGCAGGGACCGGAAAGGAGAAAGGGAGGAAACCGATGAACCGAAACCAACTGAGATACTTTGTGGCGGCGGCGGAGAGCCGGAGCTTTACCAAGGCAGCTGACCAGTTTTTTATCTCCCAGACGGCGGTGACGCAGCAGATACGGCTGCTGGAGGAGATGCTGGGGTGTCCCCTGTTTGACCGGAGTACCCGGCCGGTTTCTCTAACGCCGGCGGGCAAGGCGTTCCTGACCGAGGCGAAGGCGATACTGGAGCGGATGGACCAGGCCATTGACCGGGCGCACGGGGCTTCCACCGGGCTTTCCGGCAGCCTGCGCATCGGGTACCTGAAGGGCTATGAGCAGAGCGGATTTACTGATTTCCTGCGGGAATTCCACCAACGGCACGCCAATTTGCTGATCACCTTTTACCGCTGCACCACCGACCAGCTGGCGGCGGGGCTTTTGGGGAATCAGTTTGACCTGATCCTGACCTGGGACAGCACCAACCTGAAGCAGGATGAGCGGGTAGACTGGCTGCTGGCCGAGGAGGTGAGCCTGGTGGCGGCGCTGTATGCCGGGCATCCGCTGGCACAGCGGGTGCGGCTGACCCGCCGGGAGCTGCGGGGGGAGCCGATCATTTACATGTCCCCGGCGGAAACACTGGATTCCTACGGCGACGCATTTTTTATGAACCTGTATAAGGAAGCGGGCTACCGGCCCAATATCCTGTTCTGTTCCTCCGATAGCGAGAGCATCCTGATGATGGTGGCGGCGGAAGAAGGGGTATCCATTCTGCCGGATTATTCGGCACGGAAAAATGCCCCGGCGGAGAACCTGGTGTTTATCCCGCTGACCGGACAGGGCGAGCAGGAGGAGGTTATCGCGGCGTGGCGGCGGGATGCCCAAAACCCGGCGCTGGCGCAATTTGTGGCGGCACTGCGGCGGGCGGCGCCCTTTGGGCGGTAAAAAGCCAAATTGACCCCACCTCACATGGTTTTATAAGATATGAAAAGGGACCCCCCGATGGGTTCCCTTTCGTGCTTTTCTTTTATCGGCAGGCCTTTTATTCCTGATGCTCCTCGCTCCACAGCTGTTCGGCGGTGGGCTGCCAGCAGGCGGCGTAGGCCTTGCACTTTTCGCACAGATGCTCGGCGCTTTCCGGGGCCTCCAGATCGGTGGAGCGGGCGCCGCTGCGCTTCACCATCTCCGGCAGGAGATCAGGATTTTCCAGCATGGGGCAGGGCCGCAGGTGGTTGCCATTGAAGGGCTGGCCCTTGCGGTATTCCAGGAACAGCGGCTGCTGCAGGCACTCCAGGAAGCTCTTTTCCCGGATATTGGCGCTGGAATAGTGGATAAAGACGCAGGGCTCCACATCGCCGGCCGCATTGATGTGGCAGTAAATGCGCCCGCCGGCCACACAGCCGCCGGCAAATTCGCCATCATTCTGGAAATCGATGCAGTAGAGTTCCTTGCCGCCGGTCACACCGCGGATCTCCCGTACACGGTTTTTCATATAGGTACGCTGCTCAGGGGTCAGCAGCAGCTCGGTGGAAGCGCCCATGCCGACCGGCATGTAGTGGAAATACCAGGCGAAGACACAGCCCTTACTGATGAGCAGATCGAGGAATTCATCGCTGGTGACGGTCTTATAATTCCTGGCGGTGTAGCAGATGGAAACGCCGAAGGGGATCTTGTAGCTGTGCATCAGCTCCATAGCGGCCAGCGCCTTTTGGAAGTGGCCCTCGCCCCGGCGGCCGTCATTGGCTTCCTCAAAGCCCTCGATGGAGACGGACACGAAGAAATTGCCGACCCGCAGCAGCTCCTTGCAGAAATCATCATCGATGAGGGTGCCGTTGGTAAAGGCGTGGAAAGCCATATCCCGGTGCTTTTCACACAGGCGGATGATATCCTTTTTGCGGATGAGGGGCTCGCCGCCGGTGAAGAGACAGGCATGGGTGCCCAGCTCCTTGGCCTCGGTAAGGACCCGGTCCATCTCCTCAAAGGTCAGGCTCTGCTGATGGCCGTACTCCGCGGCCCAACAGCCGGTGCAGTGCATATTGCAGGCGGAGGTGGGGTCCATCAGAATCAGCCAGGGGATATTGCAGCCGTACTTTTCGGCGTTTTTCTGGGCCTGCTGATAGCCGCGGAAGCCGCCCTCATACACCGCGTTGGTGAGGAAGGTTTTGAGAATATAGGGGTCGGTCTCATCCAGCAGGCGCTGGACATAGTGCGCCCATTTGCCATCCGGCTGGCCCGCAATCATATGCAGCACCTCGAAGGATTCCTTCTTCCACACGCTGCCCTGGATCTTTTCGGCCATATCCACCAGGTCCTGCGCGGCGGAGGCGGCATCCGCTGTTTTTCCCTTTTGGATGAAGTTTTCCAGCACCTTCTCGAAGGCCTTGCGTTCTGCCGCATGGGCGGCTTTTTCCATCAGTGTCATAGTCAGTTCCCGTTCCTTTCCCGGTAGTACAGGGCGGAGCCCTTTATTTCCTCCCTATTGTAGCGCCGGGGCGGCTCGGAACCCATCAGCAAAAGTCGATGGATGAGAAATTTTGGGACAGGGGAGCCAAACTGTGAAACGGCCTGGGGGCGGTTTTTCTGCGAAAAAGCTCTTGACCTCAAGTGAACTTTAGGGTTTATAATGAAACCAGCAACAAAATGGAAGGAGAGCGCCTATTATGAGCTTTGCGGAAGTGAAGAAGAATTTTGGCTTTGGCTGCATGCGGCTGCCCATGCAGGGCGAGGAGGTGGACCTGGCGCAGTTTAGCCAGATGGTGGACGAATACCTGGCGGCGGGGTTCAATTACTTTGATACCGCGCGGGTGTACCTGGGCGGCAAAAGTGAGACCGCCATCCGGGAGTGCATTGCCAAGCGCTACCCGCGGGAGAGCTTCCTGCTGGCGGATAAGCTCTCCAATGCCTTGTTTGAGACCGAGGAAGAGGTACGGCCGCTGTTCCAGAAGCAGCTGGAAAGCTGTGGTGTGGAGTACTTTGATTTTTACCTGATGCACGCCCAGGGCAAGGTGTACTTTGAGAAATTTAAGAAGTGCCGGGCCTATGAGCAGGCGCTGGAGCTGAAAGCGGAGGGGCTCATCCGCCATGTGGGGCTTTCCTTCCACGATAAGGCGGAGGTACTGGATGAGATCCTGACCGAGTACCCGCAGATGGAATTTGTGCAGCTGCAGCTGAACTATATGGACTACGATGACCCGGCCATCCAGGGGCGGCAGTGCTGCGAGGTATGCGCAAAGCATGGCAAACCGGTCATTGTAATGGAGCCGGTAAAGGGCGGCAACCTGGTAAGGCTGCCGGAGGACGCCCTGCGTTACATCACCGACCTGCATGGGGACAGCCCCGCCGGATATGCTATCTGCGCGGCGGCGGGCTACCCGGGGGTATTTATGGTGCTTTCCGGCATGAGCGACCTGGCCCAGCTGCGGGACAATGTGGCGGTAATGAAGGACTATCGGCCGCTGGATGAGACCGAGCAGCAGGCCGTGGCCGAGGTGTGCCGGGTGCTGCGCTCCAAAAATCTTATCCCCTGCACCGCCTGCCGCTACTGCACCGATGGCTGCCCCAAGCATATTGATATCCCCAGGTTGTTTGGTTGCCTGAACAGCAAAAACACCTACAAGGACTGGAACGCCGATTATTACTACGGGGTATATACTGCCCGCAACGGCAAGGCCTCCGAGTGCATCGGCTGCGGCAAATGCGAGGCCGCCTGCCCCCAGCACCTGCCCATCCGCCAATACCTGAAAGATGTCGCAAAGGAGTTTGAGAAGAAATGATGGAATACCGTAGGCTGCCAAGGGGCGAGGAACGCCTGAGCACACTGGGCCTGGGGCTTGGCGGCATCCAGAAAAGCAAGCCCGAGGAAATAGAGGCGGTGATACGGGAAGCCATTGCCGCCGGGATCAACTTCTTTGACCTGTGCGCCGGCGGGGCCAGCGTATACGCGCCCTTTGGCCGGGCCATTGCCGGGCAAAGAGACAAAGTGCACTTCCAGCTGCACCTGGGCGCGGTATACAATAAGGCCGGGGAATACGGCTGGTCGCGCGACCTGAACCGGATAAAAGAAACGCTGCGGTGGGAACTGGAGACGCTGGGCACCGATCATATTGATTTCGGCTTCCTGCACTGCGTAGATGAGGAAAGCGACTGGGAGGAAGTACAAAGCAGCGGCCTGCTGGACTACGCCAAGGCGCTGACGGAGGCCGGCGTCATCCGGCACCTGGGCTTTTCCAGCCACACCCCCGCGGTGGCCAACCGCCTGCTGGATACCGGCCTGATGGATATGATGATGATGTACTCCCTGAACCCGGCCTATGACCTGGAGCGGGGCGATGAGCTGGGCATCGGCTCCACCGCGGAGCGGGCCGCCCTGCTGCGCCGCTGTGAGGCGGAAGGGATCGGTATTTCGGTGATGAAGCCCTTCCACAGCGGGCAGCTGCTGAGTGAAAAGACTTCGCCCTTCCGGCAGGCCCTCACCAAAAACCAATGCCTGCAGTATGCCCTGGACCGCCCGGCGGTGCTGAGCGTCGTACCCGGCGTGCGCAGCCTGGAGGACCTGCACGAGCTGCTGCAATTCCCCGGCACCACCCGGGAGGAGAATGACTATTCGGTCATCGGGCAGTTTACCCCCGCGGCCGCGGTGGGCAACTGCGTGTACTGCAACCACTGCCAGCCCTGTCCCGCCGGGATTGATATCGGGCTGGTGAATAAGTACTATGATCTTTCCCTGGCCGGGGATGACATGGCGCACGACCATTACAGCAAGCTGGCGGTAAAGGCCGATGCCTGCCTGCAATGCGGCCACTGTGACCGGCGCTGTCCCTTTGGGGTACAGCAGCAGGGGCGCATGGAACAAATCGCCGCCTATTTTAACGCGTAAATAAGACCAAAAACAGCAGTGATCCCCCAGTAGCAGCTGGGGGATCATTTTTATTTCCAATGGGTTATTCCTCTTTGGGCTGGTACACCAGCCGGGCTGCCGGGATGATAAGAGCCCCGAGGGCATTGCCCAGCGCCACCAGCAGCACCACCAGCACAGCCTGCCAGCTGAAGATACGGGCATTGCAGAAGTAGAAAATATCGGCGATGGAATGCTCGAACCCACAGAGGATGAAGGTGGGGATGCAGATGAGAATGCCCAGCACCGTTCCCCGGGTCTTGTAGATCTCCACGCAGATAAAGATAAGGATACCGCAGAAGATGCCATCCACCAGCAGGGTAAGGGGCGCTTTGGCCAGGCGGGCCTCACACAGGGCCAGCACCGCCCCGGCCGGCTGACGGGCCAGCCCGGCCGCCAGGCAGCCCACGGCATTGCAGGGCAGAGAAAGCAGCGTCTGCCAGCGTTCCTGCCGGCTTTGGCCCAGCCTGTAGCCGATTTTGCCGGTATACAGATCAAACCCGAACAGGGTGATGGTGATGAGCCCCACGGTGAAGAACACCGCACCCACCACACGGTTTTCACAGCCCAGGTACACATAGCCGCCAATGGAGATCATCAAACCGGCCAGCACGCCGCGCACTGCACAGGGTAAAAGTTTCATATTCCCGGCCCCCTTGCCTTTGATTAGGATGGGGATAGTATATCAAATTTCGCGGCGTTCGTCAAATTTATAACAAGGTTTTCCTTGTTTCCCTATAAAAAGAAGCCAACCGCAGGGGCTGGCTTTCTTTTGTGGTAAAAATAAATCACAGATCCTTGGGATCTTTGCCGCCAAACTGCCGGTACAGCCTTATGTAGATCTCCTTTTGAAGATCGGCGGGACAGCGCTCCACTACAATGGCATTGGCTAGGCCCACCACCCGGCCCTTATCATCGTAGACCCAGTAATTGCGGTCGGGTTGGTTGCATTTGCTGCACTGGGGAATGATATTGTCTCATCGTACATTCCTCCTGCCGGGTCGTCCCGCAAATTCTTCTACCAGTATAATGCCTGCCATTGCCGGCGTCAAGCCGGAGAACAGGCTTTACAGCGCCGTTCCTTTGATTGGCCGGTACAGACCGCTAAGGTCGGCGCCTTCCAGTGTCAGCAGCTTGATCTTATTCTCCAGCCCGCCGGCGTAGCCGGTAAGGCTGCCGCCGCTGCCCACCACCCGGTGGCAGGGGATGATAATGGAAGCACGGTTATGCCCCACGGCCCCGCCCACCGCCTGTGCCGAAAAATGCGTCAGGCCGCGCTGCCGCGCCAGTTCCCCGGCCAGCGCACCATAGGTGGTGGTCTGCCCATAGGGGATCCGCAGCAGAAGCTGCCACACCGCCTGCTGAAAATCCGAGCCCACTGGATGCAGCGGCGGGGTAAAATCCGGCTCCCGGCCGGTAAAGTAAATATCCAGCCAGCGGCAGGCCTCCTCCAGGGGTGGGGTGCGCCGTTCCTCTCTTTGTTGCGGCAGTCCGGCCGCAAAGTACTTCTGTCCTTCCAGCCACAGACCGGTCAGGCCCTCCTCATCGGCGGCCAGCAGCAGGCGCCCCAGCGGGGAAGTGTAATAGGTAATAAAGCAGCTCATGGCATGTTCTCCTTGTAAATATTATTATACCATTACTATACCACAAAAGTCCCCGCCTGTCCCGTTTTTCCTCCACAGGCCGGTTTGTTTACAAAAAGCCGCTGGAACGACGGGGCCGCCGCATGCTATAATAAGAAAAAACAGAGCCGGAAGGAGATACCCCATGTCCCAGATCACCAAACGCGCGCTGGAGCAATCGCTGAAAAACCTGCTGCGGGAAAAACCGCTTTCCAAAATCACCGTCACTGATATCACCGAGGACTGCGGCATCAGCCGCATGACCTTCTACTATCACTTCAAGGATATCTACGACCTGGTGGAATGGGCCTGCATGGAGGACGCCGCCAAGGCACTGGCCAACAAAAAGACCTACGATACCTGGCAGCAGGGTTTTATCCAGATCTTCCACGCGGTGCGGGAAAACAAGGTCTTTGTGATGAATGTCTACCGGTGCGTCAGCCGGGAGCAGGTGGAAAAATATCTGGTCCCCCTCACCGATCAGCTCATCATGGGGGTCATCGTGGAGCGTTCCGCCGGAATGACAGTGCGGGAGGAGGATAAGCAGTTCATCGCGCAGGTGTACTCCTATTCCTTTGTCGGGCTTATGCTGGATTGGATCCGGGACGATATGCGGGCCGAACCGGAGCTGCTGGTGAACAAGCTGGCCCTGGTCATCCAGGGCAGCATCAGCGCCGCGCTGGAGCGCTTCCGTACCGATAGACCCAGCGTCTTTTGACAAAACTTCCGCTTTGATAAAAAATTTTGCAGCTTTTCCCCCGTGATGAGGTTTTTGTCACGGGGGTTTTTCTGTCTATTTTATTTTGCGGCCCGGCGGGATAGAATAAAGCCATCAAAGGGAGCGCCGCTCCCAAATCCAATCTTACAGGAGGCTTATTTATGTATTATTCCGCTGGAACCTACGAGAGCTTTGCTCACCCCGAAAAGCCCCAGGGCGTCGAGAACAAATCCGCCTATATCATCGGCACCGGCCTGGCCGGTCTTACCGCCGCGTTTTACCTGGTGCGTGATGGCCAAATGAAAGGCGAGCGCATTCATCTGCTGGAAAAGCTGGAGCTGGCCGGCGGCAGCTGCGATGGCCGCAAGGATGTCACCAAGGGCTTCTATATGCGCGGCGGCCGCGAGATGGATAACCACTTTGAGGTGATGTGGGATACCTTCCGCGATGTTCCCTCCATCGAAACCCCCGGCGTTTCGGTGCTGGATGAGTATTATTGGCTCAATAAGCACGATCCCAACTACTCCCTGTGCCGTGCTACCGTAAACCGCGGTGAGAACGCCCACACCGATAAGAAGTTCGCGCTGGATAAGGAAAGCGCCATGGCCCTTTCCAAGCTGTTCATCACCCCGGAAAAGGACCTGGAGGATAAGAAGATCTCTGAAGTCCTGCCGGAAAGCTTCTGGAGCACCAACTTCTGGCTCTACTGGCAGACCATGTTCGCCTTCCAGAAGTGGTCCAGTGCCCTGGAAATGAAGCGTTACCTCTGCCGCTATGTCCACCACATCGATGGCCTGCCCGA
>CALERQ010000065.1 GCA_937907305.1 uncultured Clostridia bacterium
GACACGAGCGAAGCTCGTGTGTTTCGGCGGAGCCGAAACGGGCTGCGCCCCGAATTTTGCGGTTTGCAGGGGCTGGCCCAGGCCGGGGCCGGGATTTTGAGCGGGTGAAAATGCGGGGCGAAAATCACTGCTTTTCCGCTTCGGCGCGGCGGCTGGCGGCTTCGCGCTCCACCTCTTCAGCTTCGGCGGCGACCAGCTTGCCGCTAAGGGCTTCCCATTGCAGCAGGCGCTCGTGGCGGCCGATGGCATTGACCTCGGCGCGGTCGAACAGGCGGCCGGCGCGCTCCGGGTAGGTGCGCATGAGGGCGCTGTAACGGACCTCGTTTTTGAGGAAGGCCTGATAATCGCCGGTGGGGGCTTTGCTGTCCATCTGGAAGGGATTTTTGCCTTCCGCCTTGCGGCGGGGATCGTAGCGGAACAGATTCCAGTAGCCGCACTCCACGGCCTTTTTCATCTCAATATCGGCATTGACCATGCCGCCGCGGATGCCGTGATTGATGCAGGGGGAGTAGGCGATGATGAGGGATGGGCCGGGGAAGCTTTCCGCTTCCCGGAAGGCCTTAAGGGTCTGATTGAAATCCGCGCCCAGGGCCACCTGCGCCACATAGACGCTGCCGTAGGTCATCATCATATAGGCCAGGTCCTTCTTGGTGCCCTCCTTGCCATTGGCGGCAAACTGCGCCACGGCGCCGGTGGGGGTGGATTTGCTCATCTGGCCGCCGGTATTGGAGTAGACCTCGGTATCAAAGACCAGAACATTGACATCGGCCCCGCTGGCCATGACATGATCCAATCCGCCAAAGCCGATATCGTAGGCCCAGCCATCGCCGCCCAGGATCCAGTTGGATTTTTTGCTGAGGAACTGCTTGTGATGCAGAAGCTGCTGGGCACGGGGGTCCAAACTCTTGGAAAGGACATCGATGAGGGTATCGGTGGCGGCGAGGTTCGCTTCGCCGTCATCCAGCGTGGCAAGGTAATTTTCCAGCACCTCTTTTTCGTGCGGGGCCTCGATATCGCCGACGAGGGCTTGGGCTTCCCTTATCAGGCGTTTGCGCATGGTATCCTGCGCCAGATACATGCCGTAGCCGTATTCGGCGTTATCCTCGAAGAGAGAATTGGCCCAGGCAGGGCCCTGGCCCTTCTCGTTCTTGGTATAGGGGATGCCGGGGGCCGAGCCGCCCCAGATGGAGGAACAGCCGGTGGCATTGGCGATATACATGCGCGGACCGAACAGCTGGGTGAGGAGCTTGGCGTAGGGCGTTTCGCCGCAGCCAGCACAGGCGCCGGAGAATTCCAGCAGCGGCTGGCGGAACTGGCTGCCCTTGACGGTATCGGCGCCGAATTTTTGCATCACGGCGGGTTTGGGGGTCAGTTCGCGGCCGTAATCGAAGTAGACCTGACGGGGCTTTTCGCCCTCCAGCCGGGCCATGGCCAGCGCCTTTTGGCCCTTTTTGCCGGGACAGATGCCGACGCACAGGGTGCAGCCGGTGCAGTCCATCACGCTGGTGGTGATGGCAAAGCGGTGATCGGGCAGGCCGGTCATGGGCAGAGAGGGCATGCCGGCGGGGGCCGCTTCGGCTTCCGCTTCGGTCATGGCGACGGGACGGATGACGGCGTGAGGGCAGACCAGCGAGCAGAGATTGCACTGGATGCAGTTTTCCGGCTGCCAGGTGGGGACTTCCCGCGCGATGCCGCGCTTTTCATACTGGCTGGTGCCCAGCGGCAGGTGGCCGTCCTCCCGGCCCAGGAAGGTGGAAACGGGCAGGTCATCGCCCTTTTGCAGGTCGGCGGGGATCTGAATACGGTTGACATACTCGACCAGCTCGGGATCCCGGCCGGTGGCGTAGAAGCTGACGAAATCGCCGCGCTGGGTGGCCCAGTGGGCGGGGATGGGAACTTCCCTGGCATCGGTGAAGCCGCGCTCGATGGCGGCGTGGTTCATGGCGACGATGTCATCGCCCTTGGCGCCGTAGGCGCGGGTGGCGGCATCCTTCATGAACTGGAGGGCGTCCTCCTCCGGGATGATGCCGGTAAGACGGAAGAACGCGGCCTGCAGGACGGTATTGACACGGCCGCCCAGCCCCAGCTCCTTGCCGATGGCGCCGGCATCGATGGTGTAGAGGTGGATGTTATTTTTGGCGAGGTAGGCCTTGTCATCGCCGGTGAAGCGGCGCTCCAGCTCCTCCATGCTCCAGCCGCAATTGAGCAGGAAAATACCGCCGGGTTTAATATCGTGCACCATATCGTATTTGCCGAGGTAGGCGGGATTGTGGCAGGCCACAAAATCGGCCTTGGTGACGAGGTAGGTGGATTTGATGGGTTCCCGGCCGAAGCGCAGGTGGCTGACGGTAAGGCCGCCGCTCTTTTTGGAATCGTAGGAGAAATAGCCCTGGGCATAGAGATCGGTGTGGTCGCCGATGATCTTGATGGAGTTTTTATTGGCGCCCACGGTGCCATCGGAGCCGAGGCCCCAGAACTTGCAGCAGACAGTGGAAGCCGGTGTGGTATTGGGGGCTTCGGTCTCCAGCAGCGAGAGGTAGGTGACATCATCGGTGATGCCGACGGTGAAGCGGGGCTTTTCGCCGGTTTTGCCATTGCGGTACACCGCGAAGATCTGGCTGGGGGTGACATCCTTGCTGCCCAGGCCGTAGCGGCCGGTATAAACGGGGATATGCTGGAACCGGCTGCCCTGCAGGGCGGCCACCACATCGAGATAGAGGGGCTCGCCGATGGAGCCGGGCTCCTTGGTGCGGTCCAGTACGGTGATGGACTTGACGGTATCGGGCAGGGCGCGCAGCAGGTGCTCCCGGCTGAAGGGGCGGTAGAGACGGACCTTGATGAGGCCGGCCTTTTCGCCGCGGGCGCGCTTATAATCGATGACTTCCTCGATGGTCTCGCACACCGAGCCCATGGCGATGATGACCTCCTCGGCATCGGGATCGCCGTAGTAATCGAAGAGGTGATAATTGCTGCCGATCATGGCGTTGATCTTATTCATGTAGTCCTCCACCACGCGGGGGAGGGTATCGTAGAACTGGTTGGCGACCTCGCGCTCCTGGAAGAAGATATCGGGGTTCTGGGCGCTGCCGCGCAGCACGGGGCGATTGGGCGAAAGGCCGCGGTAGCGGAAGGTATCCACCGCGGAGCGGTCCAGGAGGGCCTCCAGCTGCTCATCGCTCCACACCTCGATCTTCTGGATCTCGTGGGAGGTACGGAAGCCATCGAAGAAGTGCAGGAAGGGGATGCGGCGCTTGATGGCTGCGAGGTGGGCGATGGGGGCCAGGTCCATGACCTCCTGCACGCTGCTGGTGCACAGCATGGCAAAGCCGGTCTGCCGGCAGGCGTAGATATCGCTGTGATCGCCGAAGATGGAAAGGGCGTGGGTGGCCAGCGCGCGGGCCGAGCAGTGGATGACGCAGGGCAGCAGCTCACCGGCCATTTTATACATATTGGGGATCATGAGCAGGAGGCCCTGCGAGGCGGTGAAGGTGGTGGTAAGGGCGCCCGCCGCCAGCGAGCCGTGGACCGTACCGGCTACGCCGCCTTCGCTTTGCATTTCGATGACCCGGACCGGTTCGCCGAAGAGATTATTGCGCCCGGCAGCGGCCCATTCATCGGTCAGCTCCGCCATGACGCTGGAGGGGGTGATGGGATAGATGGCGGCGACATCGGTATAGGCATAGGCCACATGTGCCGCGGCGCTGTTGCCATCCATGGTTTTCATGCTTCTGTTCATCGGTAAGTACCTCCCGCATGAGATGAGATGTTTGTCATTTTTATAACAACAGTGTTATAATTTTGACGAATATCTCCATATTTTTTGTTGCTTTATTACAATTTTAGCATTTCCCCAGAGGGGAGTCTATAAATTAGATTTTTAACAAGTTAGAATTTCCCTGAATTATAATGCGTTCTTTTGGTGCAGTTGAACCAAAAGGAGAGGGCGGCTGCGAAAAGGCGCGGCCGGGAAGGGGTTATTCTTGGAGAAAATACACAAACGGACAGGGCCGGGCGATGGGGTGGTGCAGCCGGCCGGAATACCGCACAGTGGCAGGGCGGGCCGCAGGCCCGGCGATGCGGAGCATCGCCGGGCCTGCGGCCCGGGACCGGCCCCCTGCAGGGGCCAGCCCCATCCCGCCAAAACAGACCGCACCCGGGAAGCAGTCTGGTAAAGGTATCATCCCCGGAAAAAACGGGTTTCATCCACAAAAAATTTACACTCTTTTTCTTGTGGTCAGGCGGGATATCGTCTATAATAGCAGTATAGTGCTAAAACTGCGCCAACAACACAGATAAAGGAGAGCGGACGGCTATGGCAAGAGATATCGGCATCGATCTGGGTACGGCCAATACCCTTATTTATATGAAAGGCAAGGGCATCATTCTGCGGGAGCCCAGCGTGGTCGCGGTGGATATCCGCAATGATACCGTAAAATTCGTTGGCGACGAGGCCAAGGAGGTCGTGGGACGCACCCCGGCTTCCATTGTGGCGGTGCGCCCGCTGAAGGACGGCGTGATCGCCGACTTTGATATCGCGGCCAGTATGCTGCAGCTTTTCATCAAAAAGACGCTGGGCAATGTGACCTTTAACCGGCCCCGGGTGGTCATCTGCATCCCCAGCGGGGTAACGGCGGTGGAGCGCCGCGCGGTGCGCGAGGTCGCCTTTAAGGCGGGTGCCAAGCAGGTGGCCATTGTGGAGGAGCCGATGGCGGCGGCCATTGGCGCGGGCCTGCCCGTGGCCGAGCCCACCGGCTGCATGGTGGTGGATATCGGCGGCGGTACCGCGGAGGTGGCGGTCATTTCGATGGGCTCCATCGTGGCCAGCCGCAGCGTGCGCAGCGCCGGGGATGAGTTTGAGAAAGAGATCATCGCCTATGTGAAGCGCAAATACAATGTCCTCATCGGCGACCGTACCGCCGAGGAGATCAAGATCGCCATTGCCTCCGCCGCGCCCTATGAGGGCGAGGAGCCCTATTCCGTGATGGGCCGCAACCTGGTGGATGGCTTCCCCAAGGAAGTGACCCTGACCCCGGCCGAGATCCGGGAGGTGCTCAGCGAGCAGATCGGCGTTATCATCGATGCCATCCTGACCACGCTGGAGCGCACCCCGCCCGAGCTTTCCGCTGATATTCTGGAGACCGGCATTACCCTGGCGGGCGGCGGCGCCATGCTGCACGGCCTGGATAAGCTGGTGGCCCAGCAGACCGGGATGCCGGTATTCATAGCGGAAGAACCGCTGGACTGCGTGGCCCGCGGCACCGGCGCTATTCTGGAATCGCCGGAGACCTTCTCCCGCACCCTGTTCTTCGATAACCGCCCCAGCCGCTAACGGGATGGGAATGACCCAAAAAGGAACGATACAGCATGAACGACTTTTTCCGCAGTAAGACCTTTAAGATTATCGCTGTGCTGCTGGCCGCGGTACTGGCGTTCTTTCTGCGCGCGGTATATACCGGCGGGCTGATGCCCGCCCTTTCCCATATCGGCGGGGCGGTGGCCACCCCCTTTGGCGAGTTTTTCGCGGGGATCGGCAACGGCATACAGGATTTTTTCCAGCCGATTTTCCATGGGCGGGAGCTGCAAAAGGAAAACGAGGATCTGCAGCGGCTGGTGGATGAGCTGACCCGCCGCCAGGCCGACTATGACGAGCTGAAAAACCAGAATGACCTGTACCGCCGGTTCTTCAGCATCAGCGACAGCAATGCAGACTACACACTGGAGCCCGCCACCGTCATTGCGCATGTGCCGGATGATCCTTCCGGCTCCTTTATCATCAATATCGGGCAGTCGCAGGGCATTACCTCCGGCATGCCCGTCATTACCGAAAACGGCCTGGTGGGCATTGTGGGACGGGTAAGCGAGCGCTACTGCCGTGTGCTGACTTTGATGGACCCCGCGGTCAATATCGGTGTGCTGGACAGCACCACACTGGATACCGGCATTCTGACCGGGGACGCGGCCATGAGCGAGGATAACACCGCCCGGCTGACCTACCTGCGGCTGCAAAGCGAGGCGGCTGCCGGGGATCTGATCCTGACCAGCGGTTACGGCGAGCAGATCCCGCAGGGGCTGACGGTGGGCTACCTTTCGGAGGTTTCGCTGGCGGCGACAGGCCTGACGCTGGAGGGAGTCATTGATCTTTCCGCCCGGCCGGAAAATGCCCGGCAGGTTTTTGTCATTACCGATTTTACCGTGACCCAGACCCCGAACGAGGAGCTTCCCCCGGAGGAGACGAACCCATAAGCCAAGCTTTTCCCTTACCGCGGGGATGCGGCGGGACCCGGTCGGGGCGCAGCCCCGGCGGCGGAGCCGCCGACCCGGCGCGAAGCGCCGGGGACCCCAGCCGCAGGCTGGGGTGGGCTGCGCCCCGAAAGCCCGGCCGCGGGAAAATTCATGATTTAGCAAAGGAGGCGCCGCATGGAGCTTTACCGCTGGTATATCCTGAAATACGGCGCCTATGCCCTGCTGGCGGTGGCTTTGTTCCGGCTGCAGTCTATCCCCGGCCTTTTGGAGATCGGCGGGGCGCGGCCGCTGCCGGTGGCGGCCTTGGCTATTCTGGTGGCCACCATGGAGCGGGAGCTGCCCGGCGTATTGTTCTGCGTCTTCTGCGGGTACCTGAGCGACCTGTATAGTGTGGCGCCCATGGGCTTTTATATGCTGTTTCTCACCATTTTGGGGCTGGCCGCCGGGCTGATCATCCGCAATTATTTGCAGCCCAGCCTGCCCATTATTATGGCGGCGGTGCTGATCGCGGCATTTTTCTGCCGACTGGTACTGTTTTTATTTCGGTATTCCCTGGCGGGCATTGCGGGCGCGGCCCCGGTGCTGCTGCGGTACGATTTGCCCCATGCCGTCTATTCGGCGGTGCTGGCGGTGCCGCTGTATTACCCGGTGCGGGCGCTGCACCGCATGGCGGAGGAACGCACCGACACCCGACTGTAACAATGAGATGAGGAGCCTGTGCAGAGGGCGGGGCCCGCAGGGCCGCGGCGCTGCGCGCCGCGTAGGCGGCCTTCGGCCGCCCAGCCCCGACAAAGCCGGGGCGCCCTGCGGGCCCGCCCCCTGCGCAGGCTATCCCGCAAAGCCAAGGAAGAAAGGAGCCGACCATGTACCCAACCGAGAGAAAACGCTATATCATCCTGGGCGCTGCCGTCGGCGCCGTTTTTCTGTTTTTTGTGGTGGTGATGATGCTGACCCAGCTGCGGGATGGCGAGGAGTACGCCCATCAAGCGGCCCAGGGCATCTCCATCACCCAGCAGACCTCCGCGGCCCGCGGGGAGATCGTGGATGCCACCGGAAAGGCCTTTACCGGTAATACCACCATCTGCAATATTACTATTGATAGTAACTATTTTACCGAGCAGGAGCTCAATCCTCTGCTGCTTACCCTTACCGCTTTGTGCCGGGATTACGGATGTGAGTGGCGGGATGAGCTGCCCATCAGTACGGAAGCGCCCTATACCTTTACCGGGGAGGAAGCCGCCCTGCGGGCTTTGCGCAGTAAGCTGCAATTAAGCGAGGCTGCCACCCCGGAGGATGCCCTGTACTGGCTGCGGGAGCTCTATAACCTGAATGACTACACCGATACCGATGTACTGGACCGGCTGCGCAGCCGCAATAAGATAGAGGATCTGAGCGATGCCGAGGCGCTGGATTGGCTGCGAAACTACCGCAAGACCCCCGACGCCACCGATGAGGAGCTTATCTCCTCCCTGCGGACACAGTACCGCATGTACCGCTACACCCAGGAGGAGCAGCGGCTGCTGGCGGGGATCCGCTATACCATGACGCAATCGGAGTTTTCCAGCTACAATCCCTATACCTTTGCCACCGATATCAGCGATGCGCTGCTGGCCGCCGTAAAGGAAAGCAGCAGCCGCCTGCCGGGGGTGGATGGCGTTACCGTCCCGGTGCGCACCTACCTGACCGGCAGCCTGGCTTCCCATGTGCTGGGGGTCACCGGTTCCATCAGCAGCGAGGAATACAACAAGCTGAAGGAAGCGGAAAAGACCTATTCCCTCTCCAATCCCTCCGGCTATCGCATCAGTGATACGCTGGGTAAAAGCGGCATTGAACGGGTGATGGAGGATGAGCTGCGCGGGCAGAACGGCCTGCGCACTGTGGTGCAGGATCAGGAGGGCAATGTCATCCGGGTGGAGGAAACGGTGGAAGCCGTTCCCGGACACACCGTGCAGCTTACCCTGGTGCAAAGCGTGCAGGCTGCCGCCCAAAAGGCTCTGGCCGACCGCATCAGCTACCTGAACAACAATGCCCCCGCCACCCGCGGTAAGGAAGCTGAAGCGGGCGCCGTGGTGGCTATCGATGTAAAAACCGGCGGCGTTATTGCTATGGCCAGCTACCCGGATTACAGCCTGGAGGAATACTACCAAACCTACTCCGAGATGGTGCAGCAGAGCCCTTCCCCGCTGCTGAACCGGGCGACGCAGGGCCTGTATACCGTGGGCAGTACCTATAAGCCCGCTGTTTCGCTGGCGGCGCTGGATACCGGTACCGTAACGGCCGCCGACCGCATCAGCTGCACCGGCCGCTACACCTACTACCGGGATTATCAGCCCGTCTGCGAGGGCGTACACGGCCCCATCAATGTCATTGACGCACTGCGTGTTTCCTGCAATATCTTTTTCTACGATATGGGCCGCCGCATGGGCATCGAGACCATCAATGAGTACAGCTATTCATTGGGGCTGGGCCATGCCACCGGCATCGAGATCCCTGAGCTGGCGGGCCAGCTTTCCTCCCCGGAGACCCGCGCGGCCATCGGCGAGGACTGGTACGACAGCTACGATCTGCAATCCGCCATCGGCCAGCTGGATAACCAGTTCACCATATTGCAGATGGCCAGCTACACCGCCACCCTGGCCAGCCGCGGCCAGCGCATGCAGGTCCATCTGGTGGATAAAATATGGGACTACAATATGCAGAATGTGCTGTACGAGGCGCAGCCCACCGTGGTGGAGACCATCGAAGCCGATGACAGCACCTGGGCGGCGATCCAGGAGGGTATGACCCGCAGCTGCTACAATGATAATTACGGCCGCGGCACCAGCTTTGGCGCCTGGGGCAATACCCGGGGCAAAACCTGGAGCATGTACGGCGTGGATATCGTGGTGGCGGGCAAGACCGGTTCCCCGCAGCGCGGCGATGGCCTGGTCAATTCCTGCTTTATCTGCTATGCCCCTGCCGATGATCCCCAGATCGCCGTGGCGGTCATCATCGAAAAGGGCTACGAGGGCGACCGTGCCGCGCCCGTTGCCAAGGCCGTACTGGAGGAGTACTTCTTCGGCGAGGACGGCATTTATCACCAGAACAAGCTGGACTACCTGGCCCGGCAAAGCGCCAGCCAGAGTGAGGCTGAATAAATAAGCTTTTATTCCCCGGCCCCAGCAGGAGTGCCGGGGAGCTTCTTTTTGGATCTGTGCAGGGGGCAGGCTGGGGGCCGCAGGCCGCCCGCCGAAGGCGGGCACACGGGCGCAGCCCGTGTCGGCGGCTCCGCCGCCGGGCCTGCGGCCCCGTGCGCAATTTCGCCCTCCCGCCCCCCCCCGCGGCAGCGTGCCCTCATCCCCGCCGTCAGGTGGCGCAATTTGACAGGCTGATGCAAGGGAGAGGCCCTTTGTACTGGAACCTGCACAAAATTTAACGGCTGGGCCAGCTTCCCTTTGCATTTTGGCAGATGATATGATAAGATATTTGTGGTAAAGCTGTTATGCAGCTTATTTTGTTCTGCACGCCAAGGAAAAACCAAAAGGAGGTCGGCCGTCGTGCGTAGTATTGTTATGACAGCCGGCTGCAGCGGCTGCGGTACGGCCGCCGTCACCGCGGCGGTGGCCCGGCAACTGGCCCTGCAGGGCAAAAAAGTGCTGCTGGTGGAAGCCACCGCGGGCCTGCGGCGGATGAACCGCCTGCTGGAGATCCGGGAGGAAGGCCTGTTTGATCTTTCCGACCTGCTGGAGGGACGGTGCGCACTGGAGAACGCGCTGCTGCCCACCCGTATTGCCGGCCTGACCCTTTTACAGGGGCCGTCCGCCATCGATTGGGTACCGGAGGCCGCCGATGTGCAGCTGCTGCGGGAGGAGCTGAGCGGCACCGAGCAGTACGATGTGCTGATGTGGTACTGCCCGCCCGGCGCCGGCGCGCTGCAAAAGGGCCTGCTGCCCGCCGCCGAAACGCTGTTGCTCCTTACCGAGGTGACCCCGCAGAGCATAGAAGCCGCCGCTAAGACCGCCGATTGGTGGGCCGGGCAGGGCGTCCGGAATCTGCGCACGGTCTTTAACCGGGTAGGCCGCCGCCTGCCAAAGGACCTGGGCTATCCCCACCTGGATGCCGTACTGGATGCCATCGGTGCCCGGCTGCTGGGAATGATCCCCGATGGAGCCGACCTGCCGTACAGCGCCGCCACCGGCAATATTGCCGCCCGCCTGTGCGGAGAAAGCTGCCCGTTGCTGGCCGTTTACCGGCCGTAAAATACATCCTGATCTCAACATTGCCAAAGGAGGCATTTGAAGTATGAATATCGCTCTCATCGCTCACGACGCCAAAAAGGAACTGATGGTCCAGTTCTGTATCGCCTATTGCGGCATCCTCAGCCGCCACAATCTGTGTGCCACCGGCACCACCGGCAAGCTGGTCTCGGAAGCCACCGGTCTCAAGATCACCTGCTTTATGGCCGGCAGCCAGGGCGGCGATCAGCAGATCTCCTCCCGCATCTCCTGCAATGAGATCGACCTGCTGCTCTATTTCCGCAATCCCATCGGGGCTAAGGCCACCGAGCCGGATGAGGCCAGCCTGCTGCGCCTGTGCGATGTCTACAATATCCCCTACGCCACCAATATCGCCTCGGCCGAGGCCATGATCCACGCGCTGGAAAACGGCGACCTGGATTGGCGCGATATCGTCAACCCCAAAAAGTAAAAACCGGCTTTTTGCTCCCCCGCTCCGCCATGGAACGGGGGATTTCTGCTTTTGGCGGGGCCGTGGGGCGCAGCCCCCGGCGGCTTCGCCGCCGCTGCGGCCTTCGGCCGCAGGAACCGCCCTGCGGGCGGTTCGGGCTGCGCCCCGCGCCTGCCTCCAACTGGGACTTCCCTTTTCCCCAAACCTGTGCTAAAATAAACCACAGACCGGCGCCATTGCCGCCACTTTACCTAAGGAAGGAAGATCCACTATGGCCATCCTCACCACCCGCCCCCGCGGCACCAATGATTTTCTCCCCGCCGAAACCCCCCGCTGGCAGTATGTCGAGCGCACTCTGCTTTCCACTGCCGCGCTGTACGGCTACGGCGAGATCCGTACCCCCACCTTCGAGCACACCGAGCTGTTCCAGCGCGGGGTAGGCGATACTACCGATGTCGTCAATAAGGAGATGTATACCTTTACCGATAAGGGCGACCGTTCCATCACTCTGCGCCCGGAAGGCACCGCCGGCATCTGCCGTGCCGCCATCGAAAATGGGCTCCTGGGCGATGCCCTGCCCCTCAAGGTCAGCTATGTCTTCAGTTGCTTCCGGTACGAGAAGGCCCAGCGCGGCCGCTTCCGCCAGTTCCATCAGTTCGGCGTGGAATGCTACGGCGCCACCCAGCCCGTTACCGATGCCGAGGTGATCTCCCTGGCCTGGGAGGGCATGCAGACCCTTGGCCTCAAAGACCTCACCCTTGCCGTCAATTCCATCGGCTGCTCCACCTGCCGCGCTGAATACCACAAGGCCCTGCGCGCCTACTTTGAGAGCCGTCGGGAGGATCTGTGCGAAACCTGTAAAGAGCGCCTGGAGAAAAACCCCATGCGCATTTTGGATTGCAAATCCCCCGTTTGCGGCGAAATTGCCAAAGGCGCCCCCCGTGTGCTGGATTATCTCTGCGAGGACTGCCGGAACCACTTTGAGAAAGTGCAGACCCTCCTGAAGGACGCCGATATCCCCTTCACCGTCGATGCCGGCATTGTCCGCGGATTGGATTACTACACCCGCACCGTCTTTGAGATCTCCATTCCCGGCTTCCCCGCCCTGTGCGGCGGCGGCCGCTACGGCGGACTCAGCAAGCAGCTGGGCGGCCCGGATGTGGAGGGCATCGGCTTTGCCATGGGCCTGGAGCGGCTCATCATGGTGATGGAGCAGCAGGGCTGTGACTTCCCCGAACCCCAGCAGTGCGATCTTTACATCGCCTCGATGGGCGAAGCGGCTGCCGAAGAGGCGTTCCGCCTTACCACCCAGCTCCGCCGGGAGGGCTACGCCGTCCAGTGCGACCTCATGGGCCGCAGCGTCAAGGCTCAGATGAAGTATGCCAATAAGATCGGCGCCCTGTATAGCATGGTGCTGGGCGACAGCGAGCTGGAAGCAGGCTCCGCCCAGCTCAAGCAGATGGCCACCGGCACCGCTAAACCCATCTCTCTCCTGCACTTCCTCCCGGAATTTGAAACCGAGATGCAGAACGGCTGGTTCGCCGCCGCTGCCGAAGCCGCCGAAAATATCGATCACTGAAAACAGCCCTCGCTAAACAGGTACAGTGCCTGCCAGCGAGGGCTTTCTCTTGGACTGTTCCGTTGGGCGCAGTTAGGCTTGGCAGCATGACTTTCCGCTGTTGGTTTGCAGCTACCCCGTATAAAATGCGCCGCAGGCACCTTATTAGCGTATCTGCGGCGCTGTACGGGCGATGCTTTGCATCGTTCGTATCCAGCCGCAGCTTAGCGTTAGGGGGTCTTGGGGCACAGCCCCAAGTGACTTTTGCCTACTTTTCTTCATAGAAAAGTAGGCCCCCGCCGGGTAGGCGTACTTACTCAGCCCTTGCAAAAGACTCCGCCCCGCCGGAGGCGACTGCAAATTACTCTTAGTCGGCTTTCACTTCCTTCTGCCAAAGCCAACGGCACTCGTTGCCTTTTCTTTTCGCAAAACCCTTTGACACCACCGCTATCTGTGCTATAATAAATTGTTAATAAACCAAATCTCCGCTTTCTCGGCAAAAATGGGCGGTCACGCCTCCGCTTTTTGTCGGGCCGCCCTTACGGGCGGCCCTCCCTTCGCTGCGGCGCGCCCGCCCCACCGTGCAAAGCGCTATTCCCCAAAACAAAAGGAGTGCAAAATTTATGGCAGATACCATGAAAGGTCTCAAACGCACCCACTACTGTGGCACCGTCACCCCGGAGATGATCGACCGGGAAGTGGTGGTATGCGGCTGGGCACAGAAAACCCGCGATATGGGCACCCTCGTCTTTATCGATCTGCGCGACCGTACCGGCATCGTCCAGCTGGCCTTCGATGATAAAACCGATCCCGCCCTGCTGGCCAAGGCCCAGAAGGTCCGCGCCGAATATGTGCTGATGGCCCGCGGCGTTCTCCGCCAGCGGGAATCCGTCAACCACGAGATCCCCACCGGCGAGGTGGAGGTCTATGTGACCGAGCTGCGGGTGCTGGCCGAAAGCAATACCCCGCCCTTCGCCATCAGCGATGACAGCCGCGGCGTCAAGGAGGACCTGCGCCTCAAGTACCGCTACCTCGATCTGCGCCGCCCCGAGATGCAGAACGCCATTGCCATGCGCCACCGCATCGTCAAGATCGCCCGCGACTACTACGATACCAACGGCTTCTACGAGATCGAGACCCCCATCCTCATCAAATCCACCCCGGAGGGCGCCCGTGACTACCTGGTGCCCAGCCGTGTGCAGCAGGGCAAGTTCTACGCCCTGCCCCAGTCCCCCCAGCTGTATAAGCAGATTCTGATGTGCTCCGGCTTCGACCGCTATATGCAGATCGCCCGCTGCTTCCGCGATGAGGACCTGCGCGCCGACCGCCAGCCGGAATTTACCCAGATCGATGTGGAGATGTCCTTCATTGATGAGGAGGACATCATGGCCATGAACGAGGGCTTCATGAAGCGCATCTTCAAGGAAGTCCTTGGCAAAGACCTCGAAACACCCTTCCGCCGCATCAAGTATCAGGATGCCATGGATAACTACGGCATCGATAAGCCCGATACCCGCTTCGATCTCAAGCTGCACGATCTTTCCGAGATCCTGAAGAATACCGAATTTTCCGTCTTCTCCGGCGCCATCGCCGGCGGCGGCTCGGTCCGCGGCATCAATGCCAAGGGCGCTGCCGAAAAGCTCTCCCGCAAGGAGATCGATAAGCTGGCCGATTTTGTCAAGACCTACCGTGCCAAGGGCCTGGCCTACACCCGCTGGACCCACGAGGGCCGCACCTCCAGCTTTGAAAAATTCCTCACCGAGGAGGAGATCGCCGGGATCCATCAGGCGCTGGACGCCGAAGAGGGCGACCTGCTGCTCATCGTCGCCGATGCCAAAAACGAGGTCGTCTATGACGCGCTGGGCCAGCTGCGCAACCACCTTGCCCAGAAGCTCGGTCTCATCGAGCCCGGTACCTTCGATCTTTTGTGGGTCACCGAATTCCCGCTGTTTGAGTACAGCGAGGAGGAAGGCCGCTACATGGCCAAGCACCACCCCTTCACCTGCCCCATGCTGGAGGATCTCGATATGATTGAAAGTGACCCCGGCCACTGCCGCGCCCGCGCCTACGATATGGTCATGAACGGCTGCGAAGTCGGCGGCGGCTCCATCCGTATCAATACCATGGAGCTGCAGGAGCGGATGCTGGTGGCGCTGGGCTTCACCCCGGAAAGCGCCGAAGAACGCTTCGGCTTCCTGCTGGAGGCCTTCCGGTACGGTGCCCCGCCTCATGGCGGTATGGCTTTCGGCCTGGATCGCCTCGTCATGCTGCTGCTTGGCAAGGAATCCATCAAGGATGTCATCGCCTTCCCCAAGGTGCAGAATGCCAGCGAGCTGATGAGCGGCTGTCCCGCCGAGGTCGAGGATAAATCCCTCGCCGAGCTTGCCATCAAGGTCGATCTGCCCCAGGAGTAAAAAGAATTCAGTCCCTGCCGCCGGGCGGGGACTTTTTCGCATTCCACTCATCCTCCGTGCGGTGTCGCAGTTTTCCCCTGCTTATTGGCATGCTAAAAATCCGGGCCCCGGTCTGGGCCAGTCCCTGCAAGGCCCTCTCCTCCGCCAATTGGTACAGGCCGCAAATCGGGGGCGCAGCCCAAACCGCCCTCCGGACGGTTTCAGCGGCCTTCGGCCGCTGCGGCGGCTCCGCCGCCGGGGCTGCGCCCCCCAATCCTCGCTTCCCCACCCCTCCCCCTTGACTTTTCCCCCCGCTTCCGCTATCTTGTGGATAAAAGAAACCATCGCGAAGGAGAAAACACCATGACCGATCTCGAGATCATCCGGCTGGTTTTCGGCCTCTTTTTGGGGCTGGGCGGTGCCGTATTGCTTCTGTTGGCTTTCACCGTCGGCTATAAATATCTTGTGATGGAGCGCCGCTGCACCTGCCGCACCAATGGCACCGTCACCGGATACAGCGCCGCTTCCTATGGGGGAGAGGGCAGCGCCGTGCATCTGCCGGTGGTGCGCTACACCGTGGAAGGGCAGGAGTACCGGGTCACCGGCCCCCGCTACCGCGGCTATGTCACCCGCACCGTCAGCACCCCCTTTGCGGAAAACACCTGCCGCTGCTATGAGAAAAACGGTGTCCTCCACATTGAGCGCAGCCGCAATTCCTTCGCCGGCATCAGCCAAAACCCGCTGGCGGAGCAGTACCCCCTCGGTACGGTGCTGCCCGTCTGGTTCGATCCGCAAAAGCCAAAGCTCAGCTATGTGCTGCGCTGCCCCAACAACAAGTGGATCTTCTGGCTGCTGTTCCTTTTCGGCCTGGTCGTCTTGCTCGCCTGCGCGCTCATCCTCATTCTGCTGTAAACAAAGCCCCGAAAGAGGGAGCCGCCGCTCTCCTTTCGGGGGTTTTTGCAAAATCGGCGATCCGCCGTTTAGTTATTCGGTAAAACGGAATTTATCGGCACAAACAGTCTGCCGCTTCATCTTCGGTTGCAGCAAAAAACACATCATGTCCTTGGTTACTCTCATAGATAAAGTCATGTAAGGGTTTGCTGGTGTAGTGAGAAAAATCGCCATAGATGGCAATTCGCCCGCCATAGTTTATATATTTCTGGAGAATG
>CALERQ010000066.1 GCA_937907305.1 uncultured Clostridia bacterium
CAAAAAAGGGTCGATTTTGCCGTATTAGTGAAAGGACTTTTCTCACCGGCAAAAAATCTTTTCGTGTCGGTTCTCTCCCCGACCAAACAAATCGAGAGCCTTTTGGCCCCACCGGTTAAACAGGGGCGCCGGTTCGCTTTTCGAAAAGCTCACTTATCCCAGCGGACCTCATCGGGCAATTTGGGGGTCTGCCTTAGCGGGAACCTGCCTCCCATCAGCACCTTGAAAACTAAATAAAACACAAACAAGCATTGCCGCCGAAGACCGGTTACCCGGTGCTGCGGCGGTGGGGACGGAGTGTGATTTTTTGGCTGGCGGTGGGCCCTTAATTAAAGCGGCTCATGGCTTCTTCCGGCTTGCCCTGCATGATGAGGGTGCAGGCTTCGGCGGTATTTTGCAGCAGGGGGTACAGGGTTTTGCCCTCCGCTTCGGTAAATTGGCCCAGCACCCAATCGGCCAGGTCATATTCCGGGTTCGGCTTGGCCCCCACGCCAAATTTAATGCGGGGGAAATTATCGCTGCCCAGCTTGAGGATGATATCCTTGAGGCCATTGTGGCCGCCGGCGGAGCCTTTGGTGCGGATGCGCATTTTGCCCACCGGCAGGCTGATGTCATCCGAAAGGACGATGAGCCGCTCCGGGGGGAGCTTATAGAACCGCATGGCTTCCTGCACGGCCTGCCCGGAAAGATTCATGTAGGTGGTGGGCTTCATCAGCAGGATATGCCGGCCATCCAGCATGGCCTCACCGGTCATGGCATGGAAGCGGGAGCGCTCCACGGCGGCCCCGCAGTCCCTGGCCAGGACATCCAGCGCGCAGAAGCCGATATTATGCCGGGTATTGCCGTACTTGCTGCCGGGGTTGCCCAGCCCGCAGATGATATATTCCACCGGGCCGTGGACCGGGACCGATGCCGCGGCCGGCTGTTTTTTCTTAAAAAATCCCATATAGCCT
Organism: uncultured Clostridia bacterium; assembly: GCA_937907305.1. Lineage (GTDB taxonomy): Bacteria > Bacillota > Clostridia > Oscillospirales > Ruminococcaceae > Angelakisella. The sequence goes on from CALERQ010000066.1 coordinate 954, forward strand.
CCTTGGGGAGAGAAACGGCAGGAAAGAACGGGTCTCTCCTGCCAAAGCATACCATAAAAATTCGGGTGAAATCAAGTGAAAAGCGGGGAAACGGGCTTGTCCTCATAGATGCGGCTGATGGCTTCGGCAAAGACGGGGGCGACAGAAAGCATCTTGATGCGGGCGGCATCGGAGCCTTCCTTGGCGGGGATGGTATCCAGGAACACCGTTTCGGTAATGACGCTATCGGTGAGGCGCTGGATAGCGGGACCGGAGAGAACGCCGTGGGTGGCGCAGGCATAAACCTCCCTGGCGCCGCCCAGCTTGATGAGGGCTTCGGCACCGTGGCAGAGGGTACCGGCGGTATCCACCATATCATCTACCAGCACAACGGTCTTGCCGTGAACATCGCCGATGATATTCATGACCTCGCTGACATTGGCGCGGGGCCGGCGCTTATCAATGATGGCCAGGGGGCAATCCAGCCGCTCGGCGAACTTACGCGCGCGGGTGACGGAGCCCAGATCGGGGGAAACGACGGCGATCTCCTCGCGGGGGAGATTCTTGAACTTTTCGACAAAATAGGGGGCCAGAATGGGGGTGCCCATCAGGTGATCCACCGGGATATTGAAGAAGCCCTGGATCTGTGCCACATGGAGATCCATGCTGAGGACACGGTCAGCACCGGCGACAGAGATGAGATCGGCCACCAGCTTGGCGGAGATCGGATCGCGGGCCTTGGCCTTTCTATCCTGGCGGGCATAGCCGTAGTAGGGAACAACGGCGGTGATGCGGCCGGCAGAAGCGCGCTTGAGGGCATCGATCATGATGAGCAGCTCCATCAAATTATTATTGACGGGGCCGCAGGTGGACTGGACAACGAACACATCGGAGCCGCGGACCGATTCTTCGATGGAGATGGAGACTTCGCCATCGGCAAACGCGCCGACGGTGCAGCGGCCCAGCGGCAGGCCCATGGCGGCGGCAATGTCCTCCGCCAGCTTTTTGTTGGAATTGCAGGCGAAGATCTTGATGTCTTTTCCGTGGATACTTTTCATGGTTTTTCTACTCCCTACTGATGATATTGAATTTTATATGGTCAACACCGGGTGGTGTGTGTTCCCGTGGGGAAGGGGGGCTTTTCCGGGAAGAAAAGCGAGCAAAAGAATTTTTGAATCAAGATTGTGGTTGTCTTCGGCGGGGCGGAGCCTTTTGCAAAGGCTAAGTAAGTACGCCTACCCGGCGGGGGCCAACTTTTGTATGTGCAAAAGTAGGCAAAACACACTTGGGGCTGTGCCCCAAGACCC
>CALERQ010000067.1 GCA_937907305.1 uncultured Clostridia bacterium
CCCATGGTACAGCTGGACGGCGGACGCTTTGCCACCAGTGACTTAAACGACCTGTACCGCCGCGTCATCAACCGCAACAACCGCCTGAAGAAGCTGCTGGAGCTGGACGCGCCGGATATCATCGTCCGCAACGAGAAGCGTATGCTGCAGGAGGCGGTGGACGCCCTCATTGATAACGGTCGCCGCGGACGCCCTGTGACCGGTCCCAACAACCGTGCGCTGAAATCCCTGAGCGATATGCTGAAGGGTAAGCAGGGACGCTTCCGCCAGAACCTGCTGGGTAAGCGTGTAGACTACTCCGGCCGTTCCGTTATCGTGGTAGGCCCCGAGCTGAAGATGTACCAGTGCGGCCTGCCCAAGGAGATGGCGCTGGAGCTCTTTAAGCCCTTTGTAATGAAGCGGCTGGTAGATCTGAAGGTCGCGGAGAATATCCGCAAGGCCCGCAAGATGGTGGACCGCGGCTCCCCCAAGGAGGTTTGGGATGCGCTGGAGGTGGTCATCAAGGGCCACCCCGTGCTGATGAACCGCGCGCCTACCCTGCACCGTCTGGGCATTCAGGCATTCGAGCCTATCCTGGTGGAGGGCCGTGCCCTGAAGCTGCACCCGCTGGTTTGTACCGCCTTTAACGCCGACTTCGACGGCGACCAGATGGCGGTCCATGTGCCGCTTTCCGCCGAGGCGCAGGCTGAGGCCCGCTTCCTGATGCTGGCGGCCAATAACCTGCTGAAGCTTTCCGACGGCCGGCCTGTGGCAGTGCCTTCCCAGGACATGGTGCTGGGCTCCTATTACCTGACCACCATCATCGATAAGGTGTACGCCACCGATGAGATTCAGAATCCCGGCGTGTTTACCTCCATCGCTGACTGGGAGAAGGCCTATCAGGCCAATCCCCATGAGCTGAAGATCTACCGCAGCCCCGATGAGGCACTGATGGCCTACCAGACCGGTGTGCTGGATCTGCATGAGCCGATCCGGGTGCGGGTGACCAAGACCGTGAACGGCCAGACCATCACCGGCAGCATCCACACCACCGTGGGTATCAATATCTTCAATAATCCCATCCCGCAGGATCTGGGCTTTGTGGACCGCAGCGTGCCCGGCAATGAGCTGATCCCCGAGGTCGGCTTCCAGGTGGGTAAGAAGCAGCTTTCCAAGATCATTGACAAGAGCATAAAGAAGCACGGCACCACCGATACCAGTGAGGTATTGGACGCCATTAAGAGCCAGGGCTACAAGTACTCCACCCGGGCGGCGCTGACCGTCGCGGTTTGCGACGCGACCATCCCGCCCAACAAGAAGGAAGTGCTGGCCGCCGCCGAGGAAAAGGTGGCCAAGGTCCGCAAGAAGTACGACCGCGGTTATATTTCCGAGGACGACCGTTACCAGCAGACCATTGCCATCTGGCGCGACGCCACCAACGAGGTAAAGGCCTCGCTGAAAGAGAACTTTGGTAAGCTGAACCCCATCTACATGATGGCGGATTCCGGCGCCCGTGGTTCGATGGACCAGATCAACCAGCTGGCCGGTATGCGCGGCAACATCGCCAATACCTCCGGTCAGACCATCGAGATCCCGATCCGTGCCAACTACCGTGAAGGTCTGAACATCTTGGAATACTTCCAGTCCAGCCGCGGCGCCCGTAAGGGCCTGGCCGATACCGCTCTGCGTACCGCTGACTCCGGTTATCTGACCCGCCGTCTGGTCGATGTATCCCAGGAAGTGATCATCCGGGAAGAGGACTGCGGCACCTACGAGGGTATTGATGTGGAGGCCATCACCGACGGCAACCGCGTCATTGAGGAGCTGGCCGAGCGTCTGACCGGCCGGTATCCCTGCGAGGATGTGGTGAACCCCAAGACCGGCGAGCTGCTGGCCAGCCGGGAGGAAATGATCACCTACAAGACCGCTGAGGAGATCGTGGCGGCTGGCATCACCAGCCTGAAGATCCGCAGCGTCATCAACTGCCGTGCCAAGAACGGCGCCTGCAGCCGCTGCTACGGCGCCAACCTTTCCAATAACGCCCCTGTTGCCATCGGCGAGGCCGTAGGCATTATCGCGGCGCAGTCCATCGGTGAGCCGGGCACCCAGCTGACCATGAGAACCTTCCATACCGGCGGTATCGCCTCCGCCAGCGATATTACACAGGGTCTGCCCCGTGTAGAGGAGCTGTTTGAGGCCCGCAAGCCCAAGAGCGTGGCTGTTATCGCCCATAATGGCGGTCTGGTCAGCTTTGATAAGGACAACAAGGGTGTGGATGTGGTAAAGGTGGACGACCCGCAGACCGGCGACCACTTTGAGCATCAGATCGTATTCGGCAGCAAGGTGCGTGTGCATGAGGGCGACCTTATCGAGAAGGGCACCATGATCACCGAGGGTTCCGCCGACCCCAGCGAGGTACTGCTGGTGAATGGCGAGCTGGCGGTGCAGGAATACCTGATCCGCGAGGTACAGATGGTTTACCGGACGCAGGGCGTAGATATCAATGATAAGCATATCGAGGTCATCGTCCGTCAGATGATGAAGAAGGTGCGCATTGAGGAGCCGGGCGATACCGACTATATCCGCGGCATGATGGCCGACCGCGCTGAGGTACTGCACCTCAACGAGCAGATCGACCGCGAGAACGCCGAGGACGGCGGCAGCCGCCAGAAGGCCACCTACACAGCCATTCTGCAGGGTATCACCAAGGCCTCCCTGGCGACCGACAGCTTTATGTCCGCGGCTTCCTTCCAGGAGACGACCCGCGTACTGACTGAGGCGGCCATTAAGGGCAAGGTAGACCCGCTGCAGGGCCTGAAGGAGAATGTCATCATCGGTAAGCTGATCCCCGCCGGTACCGGCCTGGTGACCTACACCGAGGAGGAAAAGGCGGAAGAGGAGGCCAATGAGGCCAACCTGGAAGCCCTGATGGCAAGCAGCAACGCCATAGTGATGTAAGCCAAAAACAGGATGTCAAATTCCCCAAAACGGGACTGTAAAGTTGGTGAAAAATATCCAAATCACCGCTTGACAATCCCGGGGGGAATTTGGTAAAATATTTAACTGGGCGGGCATTGTTCCGCAAGGTAAATCCGTCATGAAAACACAACCCGGAAACCCTCCGGGTTTGTGCTCATGAATAAATATTTTTTGATGAAAGGAGGACAACCATGCCAACCTTTAACCAACTGGTTCGCAAGGGCAGAGAAACCGTAGAGAAGAAGGCGACCGCGCCTGCACTGCTGAAGGGCTGGAATGCCAAGAAGCGTGTAATGACCGATCAGAATTCTCCCCAAAAGCGTGGTGTTTGCACCGCTATCCGTACCTCTACCCCCAAGAAGCCCAACTCCGCGCTGCGTAAAGTAGCAAGAGTACGGCTTTCCAACGGCATCGAGGCTACCGCTTACATTCCTGGTATCGGCCACAACCTGCAGGAGCACAGCGTAGTGCTGATCCGTGGCGGTCGTGTAAAGGACCTTCCCGGTGTTCGTTACCACATTATCCGTGGTACTTTGGATACCCAGGGCGTCCAGAACCGCAACCAGGCCCGTAGTAAGTACGGTGCCAAGCGGCCTAAGAAGGCTGGTGCCGCGAAGAAGTAATCACACCCGTAATAAGTGCCAAGAAAGATGGCTTTTTAACATAGCCTCTGGACTGGCCGACGGGAGTGGGGACTTACTTTCGAGTACCGAAGATCTCATTTTATTATGAAGGAGGGAAGCGAAGTGCCAAGAAGAGGTAATATCGCAAGACGCGACGTTCTGCCGGATCCGCTTTATAATTCCAAGCTGGTCACCCGTCTGATCAATAACATCATGCTGGATGGCAAAAAGGGCGTTGCACAGAAGATCGTCTACGGTGCGTTTGACATCGTAAAAGAAAAGACCGGCAAGGACCCGCTGGAGGCTTTTGAGCAGGCGATGGAGAACATCATGCCCGTTCTGGAGATCAAGGCTCGCCGTGTCGGCGGCGCCACCTATCAGGTACCCATGGAGGTACGCCCTGAGCGCCGTCAGACCCTGGGTCTGCGTTGGCTGACCACCTACAGCCGCAACCGCAGCGAAAAGCTGATGGCTCAGAGACTGGCTGGCGAGATCATGGACGCAATGAACGGCCAGGGCGGCGCCTGCAAGAAGCGCGAGGATACCCACAAGATGGCCGAGGCCAACAAGGCTTTTGCCCATTTCAGATGGTAATTCCGGCGACTACTGCATTTTTACTGTTCTTTGCCCCAGCGGGCATGGAATTCGCAAACTTATTAGGAGGGCATTATGCCAAGAGATGTATCCTTAGAGAAAACGCGTAATATAGGCATCATGGCACACATCGACGCCGGCAAAACCACCACCACCGAGCGCATCCTGTACTACACAGGCGTAAACTACAAGCTGGGTGAGACCCATGACGGCAGCGCCACCATGGACTGGATGGAGCAGGAGCAGGAGCGTGGTATTACTATCACCCCCGCCGCCACGACCGCCTATTGGAAGGGCCACCGCATCAATATCATCGACACCCCCGGACATGTTGATTTCACGGTAGAGGTAGAGCGTTCCCTGCGCGTGCTGGACGGTTCCGTAACCGTTTTTTGCGCCAAGGGCGGCGTTGAGCCGCAGTCTGAGACCGTTTGGCGCCAGGCTGACAAATACCATGTGCCGAGAATGGCTTTTGTAAACAAGATGGACATTATGGGCGCTGACTTCTACAATGTAGTGCGCATGATGCGCGACCGTCTGAAGTGCAACGCTGTTCCGATCCAGCTGCCCATCGGCGTCGAGGATACCTTTAAGGGTATTATCGACCTGGTAGAGATGAAGGCCTATGTGTACTACGATGACCTTGGAAAAGATATCCGCGTGGAGGAGATCCCCGCTGATATGAAGGACAAGGCCGAGGAGTACCACCACGAGCTGCTGGAGCATGTGGCGGAGCAGGATGAAGAGCTGCTGATGAAGTATCTGGATGGTGAGGAGCTCACCATTGATGAGATCAAGAGCTGCATCCGCAAATCCACCATTGCCAACCACATGGTTCCCGTATGCTGCGGCAGTTCCTACCGTAACAAGGGCGTACAGAAGCTGCTGGACGCCGTGGTAGACTATATGCCTGCCCCCACCGATGTCCCTGACATCAAGGGTGTAAACCCCGACACCGAGGAAGAGGAGACCAGACCTTCCAGCGACGACGCGCCTTTTGCCGCTCTCGCTTTCAAGATCATGACCGACCCCTATGTAGGCAAGCTGTGCTTCTTCCGTGTGTACTCCGGTACCGTGGATGCCGGCACCAGCGTCTATAACTCGGTGAAGAAAAACAATGAGCGCATGGGCAGAATTCTGCAAATGCACGCGAACCACCGCAAAGACATTGAGACCTGCTATGCCGGTGATATTGCCGGTGCCGTGGGCCTGAAGAACACCACCACCGGTGATACCCTGTGCGACGCCAAGCACCCGATCATCCTGGAATCCATGGAATTCCCGGAGCCGGTCATCCGTGTTGCCATTGAGCCGAAGACCAAAGTCGGTCAGGAGAAGATGGGCCTGGGCCTTGCCAAGCTGGCAGAGGAGGATCCCACCTTCCGCACCTACACTGATGAGGAGACTGGCCAAACCATCATTGCCGGCATGGGCGAGCTGCACCTGGAGATCATCGTTGACCGTCTGCTGCGTGAGTTTAAGGTAGAAGCGAATGTGGGTAAGCCCCAGGTCGCCTACAAAGAGACGGTACGCAAGATGGCCGATGTGGACCACAAGTACGCGCGCCAGAGCGGTGGTAAGGGCCAGTATGGTCATGTAAAGATCCGCCTGGAGCCGAACGAGAGCGGCAAGGGATATGAGTTCCGCAACGAAGTAGTGGGCGGCGCCATCCCCAAGGAGTATATCCCCGCTGTCGATGCCGGTATCAAGGGCGCGATGGCCAGCGGTGTACTGGCGGGTTATCCCGTAGTAGACTGCATCGTGACGCTGTACGATGGTTCCTACCATGAGGTAGACTCCTCTGAAATGGCGTTTAAGATCGCCGGTTCCATGGCCTTCAAAGAGGCGATGAGAAAGGCTGACCCCGTTATTCTGGAGCCGATCATGAAGGTTTGCGTGATCGTTCCCGAGGAGTATATGGGTGATGTTATCGGTGACCTGAACTCCCGCCGCGGCCAGATCCGTGGCTTTGAGGACCGCCCCGGTGCCAAGCAGATCGATGCCTTTGTACCGCTTTCTGAGATGTTCGGCTACGCCACCGACCTGCGCAGCAAAACGCAGGGCCGCGGCCAGTACACCATGGAGCCCAGCCACTACATTGAGCTGCCCAAGAACATCGCGGAGAAGCTGGTCACCAGCCGCACCAAGGCTGAGTGATGAACCCCAAGCATGATCCCGAACCCGGACAACATAAGGGGTAGGGAAAAATAAAATTAAAAAAACAAAGTATAACAAAGGGAGGATTTTACGATGGCTAAACAGAAATTTGAGCGCAACAAACCCCACGTAAACATCGGTACCATTGGTCACGTTGACCATGGTAAGACCACTCTGACCGCTGCTATCACCAAGGTTCTTGGTCTGAAGGGCGATGCCGAGTTCATGGCTTACGACATGATCGATAAGGCTCCCGAAGAGCGTGCCCGTGGTATCACAATCAACACTGCCCATGTAGAGTATGAGACCGACAAGCGTCACTATGCCCATGTTGACTGCCCCGGCCACGCGGACTATGTTAAGAACATGATCACCGGTGCTGC
>CALERQ010000068.1 GCA_937907305.1 uncultured Clostridia bacterium
CTGTGGCCGCTACTGACGCAGAGTAGACTGAAATAATAGCATCATGAATCGCTCTGTACTGCAGGAATAATTCCTGGGTGTAGGGCGATTTCTTTTGTATGGAATGAAAGTGATACCAAAGCCCAAAGGCACCGGAGCTACCGGTGCCTTTGGGCTTTGGTAATATGAGGGGGCTTATATAAAGAGAAGAGAATAAGACGGTATTACAGCAGCTGAGCACGGCGGATGAAGGAAGCAATGACTTTGCCGTGGCGGATGATGTAGGGACGGGAAGCGCGGGTGCGGATGGCATCGTGGACATTGGGGGCTTCTACCAGGTTTAGGTCAGCATCGTTGCCTACTTCAATGCCGTACTTCATTTCAGGATCGAATACACGGGCAGAGGCTTGGGTGAGCATGTTCCACATGGTGCGGGCGGCTTCGGGAGTATTGTACTGAGCGCAGTAGCAGCCAACCAGACCGTAATCAAGGGGATCACCGGTGCCGTAAAGATGGAAACCATCACAGATGGTATCCTGGGCAGTGACCACATTGATACCCATTTCCACCATCTCACGAATGCGAGTAACGCCGCGGGTGCGGGGCTCCGGGTCGATGCCCATGATGGCGAGGGTCTGGGTATTGGCGCAGACATTGACATCAGCCTGCTTAAGCATCTTCATAACCTTGATGGCATGGGCCTGATTCTGATAGGTGATGGAGGTGCAGTGTCCACCGGTAACACGGCCCTGCCAGCCATGCTGCATGGTAAGCCAAGCGGTATATTCCAGGGAACGATCGAACATATCTTTGGACTGATCGATGTGCATATCAATGAGGCAGTTGTATTTTTCGGCCATCTTAAAGACGAAATCCACATGTTCGCGGGAATGCTCATCCAGCATTTCAGCGGCAGGCATGCCACCCATAACATCGCAGCCCATTTCCATGGCTTCCTCCAGCAGCTTATCGGTGCCAGGATCGCATATGATGCCTTCCTGAGGGAAAGCAATGACCTGTAGGTCGCAGATATCTTTGGTGGCTTCTTTGGCCATCAAAACACCCTTCAGACCGTTGAGATTAGGATCCAAGGTGCTGATATCCACATTGGTGCGCAGTTTGGTGGTACCATACATGACGCAATCCTTGATAGCACGCTCAGCCCTGGCGGCAACGGCCTCGGGGGTATACTTGCGGATGCGATCGTGCATGACATAGATGGAGTCTTCCAGGGTTTCTTCGGTAGAAGAAATCCAGTTGCCCTTGCCATAGCTTTCACGGCCCTGTTCATAGGAAGTGTAGGCCTTATCGAAGTGCATATGGGTATTAACAAAGGTGGGGCAGGCCATCATACCAGTGGCATCGATGGTTTCTATCCCGGCGGGTGCTTCAATGTACCCGCCGATTTCCTTGTATTTTCCGTCATCACCGATGAGAATATCAACGATTTTGCCGGTCCCATCCAGGTTGGCGTTTTTAATCAGCAGCATTTTATGTACCTCCAGTTATTGATAAAGGGAAATCATTGTGAACTTTCTCCTTTGTATGTCTCTACAATATAGTATTTTTTTGATTTTGTCAAAGCATCGTTGGACTGTTTTTACAAGAAAGCATAGCGCATTTTGTATATAATGCAATGGTCTGTTTGCTTAAATTGCGCAACTAAGTAGTGGACTTAGTTATTTTGAAAAGAATTATGGTAGAATATCACAAAATGAGACGGGAGAAGCTGTATATGCTGCCAATACGATAAAATTTAAGAAAAAAAGCCCCCCGGGCTGAATACCGTGGGGCTTAGGTATGGTGTTGATCATAGATCAAGTTTATCAATACGGTTGATGCCGATGTGATCGAGGAAATGAATGGCATAATCGTAGATATCAGAATTCTTGAAATCCACCGTTGAGTCATGGGAGTCAAAACCAATGATTGCGGTAATGCCGTGGTCTTTGGCAATGCGCCAGAAATCTGGGTGCGGGAAACAATCCAGCCGATTATGTTGCCGCGCGAAAAGAAAACCGGAAATGTTATATTCGAGAATTGCATTGCAGCGAGCCGCAGTTTCACAGATGCGATGACTGAGTGCGACACAGTGTTCATCAAAATAAGGATACCCGCGGATGAAAAGATCGGGGTGGGCCACATAGGTATAGAACTTGCTTTCTATGCCGGGAATGATGTTATCCTCGTAACGCTCCAGATCCTGTTGGGTGTGGCAACGGCCGTAGTAAAAGCGCTCCGGAATCGGCTGATCCAGCTCATCATAGTGGGAACCAAAGATAAGATATTCGATACCGTTTTCCGTTTTCAAATCCTGAAGTTCCTGCATATGGTGGGGGAAGTATTCCGCTTCCAACCCCAGGTGGATCTCAATTTGACTTTTATATTTTTCCCTCAAGCGGTTGATGCTCTTGCAGTATTCTGAAAGGTACTGTGGTTCCATACGGACATGAGAATCATAGTCGGCAGGGAAATGAGACCATGGGGTATGATCAGAAAAACCTAAAATATCAAAGTCAGCCTTAATGGCATTGAGCACAATGCGCTCATCATTGCCCATGGCGTGTTTACAGCGGTAGGTGTGGGTATGGTAATTGGTTTTCATTCAGTTTCTGCTTCCTTTTTGGATGGTTTGGATTTAACATGGGAAAGAGGATTGCGGTCAGCAGCATTGGCAATTTGATCATTGCTGACATGGGTATATATTTCTGTGGTGCCAAGATTGACATGGCCGAGAATTTCTTTGAGGACGCGGATATCGACGCCACCATGTTGGTACATAAGTGTGGCGGCGGTATGACGCAGCTTGTGCGGCGAATAACCGCGACCGCCCAAGCCGGCAGCTTTCAGATGTGTTTCTACTATTTGTTCCACCCGACGGGGCGTAAGCGGAGCGCGGGTACGAGAGGAAACAAACAGATAGGGTTTATCGGTATCCTTTGGTGGCTCCGGGCGGACAGCCAGATAGCTTGCAATGGCATTGAGGCAGGCGTCATTAAGGTAGACCATGCGCTCTTTATTCCCCTTGCCCAGTACGGTAAGGGTGTCATCCCGAATATCCGAGAGCTTAATACCGACCAACTCCGAAAGACGGATGCCACAGTTAAGCAGAATGGTGATGATGCAATAATCGCGTTCACGATCCTTGCCATCAATGGATTCCAGCAAGTGCAGGCTTTCCTCCAAAGTAAGGTATTTGGGAAGACTTTTGCGCTGAGCGGGAATCTCCAACTGTTCCATGGGGTTTTCCTCTATGCGGCCAGCCTTGCTTTGCAGATATTTATAGAAACCGCGCAGACTGGAAACCTTACGGGCACGGGTCTTGGCATTATTTTGGTTGACACTTTGCACATAGGCCAGGAAAGAGTATGCATCGGAAAGGCGGGCACCGAGAATCATTTCCTCGCTGATGGAGGCAAACGGAATATTTTCAAGATTTGGGTCATCCGCGGGAAGGGGAGTGCCACTGCGAGTGGCCATTAGATAACGCAGGAATAGGCGGAGGTCGTTGTAGTAGGCTTCTACAGTGCGGGGAGAACGTCCTTTGATGGTGCTCATATAGATGAGATAATCGCGCAGCAGCTGTGGAGCAGGTGCTGTCATGATGGAAAAGGCCTGCATACGTTTTCCTCCTGTCTTCTGTTTATTGCCCATTTATTATAGTAGAAATGCAAGCTACATGCAAGTGTGTAGCTGCGCAAAAAGGCCGGAGCCGAAGCCCCGGTCCTTTTTGAAAATAATTGAGGAGGTGATAGCTGTTTTATAAAAGAGAGTCTCTCCAGAAGCGTCCGGAGAAGCAGGCCCATGCAATAGATGCGATACCCTGCAGGATAAGCACCAGTCCAACGATCCAACTGAGGGCCATGGCGCCGGAGATGGGATCATAGAACGAAAGGATGCCCGCAACAGTAAGGAGGATACCAAGGACGGTAAACCACCCCCACCCCCGCACACCAAGGCGTTGAAGATCAAAGGAGCTAACGAAACGGCTGATACCACCGAACAGTAGCCACATCCCGAAAATAAACGGCAGCGAAAGCATGGTGAATGCCTGGTTGCAGAGCAGGAAAATGGCTAACAGCACAGTGAAGATGCCATCCAACAAGAACCAGCCGGAACCGAGCATAAAGCGCCGGGATGATGCAAAGATAACGATATCAACGATACCGGAGAAGAGCATGGCCAGCCCAAGTATAAGGGAAAGCCCACTCAAGGCAGCATCAGGAGAAACAAAGCAATAAACGCCTGCAACAATAAGCAGTACACCAGCAATGATCCATAAAACTCGCGATAGGGTTTTATTCATAAATGACATCCTTTCAAAAAATTATATTATTGAATCGGTGGGGCAGAGGAGAAGAAAGCTTTATTTAATCTCAACTGTGGATCTTGCAGGCAATTGACGAGAAGCCTTTGGAACCGAAATGCACAGGATACCGTTTTCGAATTTAGCAGTGACCTGGGCAGGATCAACATCCGTACCAACATAGAAGCTACGGCTACAAGCGCCTGCATAGCGTTCCTGACGAATGTATTTCCCCTCCTTATCACTTTCCTCTTTATCAAGTCCTTTGGCGGCACTAATGTTCAGACAGCCGTCTTTCAGTTCGATGGAGATTTCATCCTTCTTAAAGCCAGGCAAGTCGATGTCCAGTTCGTAGGAGTTTTCGGTTTCCCGAACATCGGTCTTCATTAGGTTCTTTGCGTGTTTACCGTAAAGAGGGTTATGACCTTGAGACGCCATCATGGCGAATGGTTCATTAAAAAATTCATCAAAAAGATTTTCACCAAAGATACTGGGTATCATAATTCATTCCTCCATTATTTTTTGATATAGAGTTAAGTTGTTTTCTTAGGAGATTCTGTTGAATCTCTCAAGCACAATTCCATTATAGTCCCGAAATTAGCACTGTCAATAGAAGAGTGCTAATGTTTACAATTAAAATTGAATTTATTCATAAAATGTACTATTTTGAAGAAATAATGCAAAATAGGGGAGCGCTGGCGGGCGCAGCTATCCGACAGCGCTGTGTCTGCAACGGTGCATAGCTGCCGATATTCGGCAAGGGTAAGGTGGAGATTTGCGCAGCAAATACAACCTGACCTTGCCGAAGCAGCTAACCCATGCAATGGTCACTTCATGCAGTAAGGGAGAAATATTGTGAACATTGGTGCCGCATTAGAAACCATCGGGTGCGGCGGGTGACTTAATTTAGCGAAATTTTCGATAAATTCAAAATAGGGGATTGACAATAGCTGTTTGTTATGCTATATTCTGCTTGTGGGTGCAATTTCGCTAAATTAAGATTTAGCGAAATGAAGGGGCGCAATAACCATAATTCAAGCAATAAGGATTGTATAAAGAAAGCTATATAAAGAAAAGCTCAGTTTACACTGGGCTTTTGCTATGTCATTCTTTATTTTACTTTTTGAGCAAAGTATTGATATAGATTACATTTTAACATTCCGTTATAGAGCTTACGCTTTTTATCTGCTTTTCTGCCAAAGCTCTGCTCGAAATCTTCCGCTGATGAAATGATGTAATAGGCTGTCTGCGGAGATGGTTGAAACACATTACCCATTGTTTGGTATAGCTGTGTCAAGTCTTCGCCAGTCATTAGACGCTCACCGTATGGCGGATTTGTCACGACCAAAGACTTCCGATCTAATATCGTGAAATTTTTAACATCCACCTTTTCTAACCGTATAAGTCCGGAAATACCAGCACGGCGTGCATTCGCTTCAGCAATCTCCAGTGAATCTTGGCTGATATCGCTGCCGAAAGCAGTAAATTCTATGTCTTTGCGGATTTTTTCTATCGCCTCTTCCCTACTCGTTTGCCATATTTTAGACGGTAAGCTATCCCATTTCTCTGCTGCAAAGCGGCGGTAAATGCCAGGGGCAATATTTTTGGCTTTATAGGCTGCTTCGATCAAAAAGGTACC
>CALERQ010000069.1 GCA_937907305.1 uncultured Clostridia bacterium
CGCAGGATCTCCAGCTTGTCCTTGGTCACCTCGCCGATGACCCGGATGGCAAGCCCCGGCCCCGGGAACGGCTGCCGCCAAACCAGATATTCCGGCAGGCCCAGCTCCAGCCCCAGCCGCCGCACCTCGTCCTTAAAGAGCAGCCGCAGCGGCTCCACGATCTCCTTAAAGTCCACATAGTCCGGCAGGCCGCCCACATTGTGGTGGCTCTTGATGACCGCGGCATCCCCCGCGCCGGATTCAATCACATCGGGGTAGATGGTCCCCTGCGCCAGGTAGTCCACCCGGCCTATCTTCTTGGCCTCTTCCTCAAAGACCCGGATAAACTCCTCACCGATGATCTTGCGCTTTCTCTCCGGCTCGGTCACCCCGGCCAGCCGGCCCAGGAACCGATCCTCGGCGTTCACCCGGATAAACTTCATCCCGCGTCCCGCAAAGGCCGCCTCCACCTCATCGCCCTCGTTCTTGCGCATCAGGCCGTGGTCCACAAAGATGCAGGTCAGCTTATCGCCCACCGCACGGTCCAGCAGGGCAGCCGCCACGCTGCTGTCCACCCCGCCGGAAAGCGCCAGCAGCACTTTCCCGTCGCCGATCTTCTCCCGCAGGGCTTCTACCGTGCTGCGGGCATAGTCCTTCATGCTCCAGTCGCCCTTGGCATGGCAGATCTCATACAGAAAATTCTTCAGAATATCATTGCCGAACTGGGTGTGCTCCACCTCCGGGTGGAACTGCACCCCGTACAGGTTTTTCTCTTTACACTGGATACCCGCATTGGCGGTGGCCGCCGTGTGGCAGATAGCGGTAAAGCCCTCCGGCAGACGGCTCACATAGTCCACATGGCTCATCCAGCAGATGGCCTCCTGCGGCATCCCCTTAAAGAGCAGGCTCTCGGTATCGTAGTGCACCGGCGTCTTGCCAAACTCACGGGTCGGCGCGCTTTTCACCTCGCCGCCCAGCACTTGGCTCATCATCTGCAGGCCGTAGCACAGTCCCAGGATGGGCAGTCCCTGCTGGAATACCGCCGGGTCCACCTTGGGCGCGCCTTCCTCGTATACGCTGTTCGGTCCGCCGGTAAAGATGATCCCGATGGGGGAAAGCTCCTTTATCTTCTCCAGCGCCTTTTTGTAGGGGTGCACCTCGCAGTAAACGCCCAGGTCGCGCACCCGCCGGGCGATCAGCTCATTATACTGCCCGCCGAAATCCAGCACCAAAACTGTCTCGTGTTTCATGTTCCACCTCGTTTATTCTTCGCAGCCGTTTCGGCTCAATATCCCAGTTCCTCGTCTATCAGCACCACTATGGTCTCCCCCACGCCTTTCATGGGCCCCATGTGGATGGTCATCCCCCGGCAGATACGCTCGGGGCTCTGGCAGTCATAGCACTTCATTACATCGCTCAGGGCACAGGGGGTCTTGCGGTTCAGCCGCTTCGCGTTCAGGGGGCTGGCGATGTTCCTCGCCCGCCAAATTGCCGCCTCCAGCGTCGGGGCCAGCTTGTTGATCCCCACGATGAAGTATACCTTCTCCGGCCCGTACAGCGTCGCCGCCACCCGGTTGCCGGTGCCGTCTATGTTCACCAGCTCGCCGGTCTCCGCCACGCCGTTGGCGCTGCTCAGGTACACCGGGGCCGTCACGCCCTTATCGGTGTCCTTTCTATCCCAGCTGCGGCCCCGGGCATAAAGGGTACACCCCACGGCCTCCAGCTTTTCGGGCAGGCCCAGCTGGGCGGCGGTCATGCTGCCTCCCATACCAATTTCCTGCCCCTTCAGCTCCTCGCACAGGGCCTCGGCGGCTTCGGCGCCGGTGGCGTAGTGCCGCACGGTAAAGCCCCGTTTCTTCATGTTTTCAGCGGTTTTCTGCCAGTCCATATCGTCCTCCGTTTTGTTTAGGCCCGGTGCCACTTCACCCCTTCGGGGGTATCGGTCAGCACTATGCCCCGGGCGGTCAGCTCATCGCGGATGCGGTCCGCCGTGGCAAAGTCCTTATTTTTGCGGGCGGCCTGCCGCTCGGCGATCAGCGCGTCGATCTCCGGGTCGCTTTCCCCAGCCGCCGGTGCCTGCTTCTTCTCCTGGTGCTTGGCCGCCTCCTCAAAGAGTCCCAGCCCCAGTACCGTCTCAAATTCCCGCAGCAACGCCGCCTTGGTCTTGTCGTTGGTCTTGGCCTTCAGCACATCGTACACAGCCGTCACCGCCAGCGAGGTATTCAGGTCGTTATCCAGCGCGTCGGTAAATTCCTTCCGCAGCGCCGCGGCCGTCTCCTCATCGATGGCATCGCTCTCCACCGGCTTCAGCGCCGCCACTCTGGCCACCAGCTTTTCATAGGCCTGCTCGGCGTTATCCAGGTTCTCGTAGCTAAAGACCAGCGCCTTGCGGTAGTGGCTCTGCAGGCAGAAATACCGGTACGCCAGCGGGCGGTAGCCCTTCTCCTCCAGCAGAGAAACGGTCAAAAACTCGCCCTTGCTCTTGCTCATCTTGCCGGTATTGGTATTCAGGTGCAGCACATGGAACCAATAGTTGCACCACTTATGGCCCAGATACGCCTCACTTTGGGCGATCTCATTGGTGTGGTGCGGGAAGGCATTATCAATGCCGCCGCAGTGGATGTCCAGATCCTCGCCCAGGTGCTTCATCGAAATCCCGCTGCACTCAATATGCCAGCCGGGGTAACCCACGCCCCAGGGGGAGTCCCACTTCAGCTCTTGGTCCTCAAACTTGCTCTTGGTGAACCACAGCACGAAGTCCGCCTTGTTGCGCTTGTTCTGGTCCTCCTCCACGCCCTCGCGCACGCCCACAGCCAGGTCCTCCTCGTTGTGGTCGTTAAAGACATAATATTTCTCCAGCTTCGCGGTATCAAAGTAAACATTCCCGCCGGCCACATAGGCATAGCCCTTTTCCAGCAGCCCCTCCACCAGCTTGATGAACTCCGGGATGCAGTGGGTCGCGGGCTCCACCACATCCGGGGTCTTTATATTCAGCTTGCGGCAGTCCTCAAAGAAGGCGTCGGTGTAGTATTTGGCGATCTCCATCACCGTTTTGTGCTCGCGCTTCGCGCCCTTGAGCATCTTGTCCTCGCC
>CALERQ010000070.1 GCA_937907305.1 uncultured Clostridia bacterium
CAAAAAAGGGTCGATTTTGCCGTATTAGTGAAAGGACTTTTCTCACCGGCAAAAAGATCTTTCCCGTCGGATCTCTCCCCGAACAATAAATTGAGAGCCTTTTTGCCCCACCGGTCAAACAGGGGCGCCGGTTCGCTTTTCGAAAAGCTCACTCATCTCAGCAGACCTCATCGGGCAATTTGGGGGTCTGCCCCAGCGGGAACCTGCCTCCCACCGTACCTTGAAAATTGAATCAATTCTTGATAACCGGCGTGGTGTATTCGCTGCCGCAGGGGGCCAGCCCCGGGGTAAAAGCATGATATAGGTCGGCAGCCCGGGCCTCCAGCGCCGCAAAGCGGGCAGCCGTTTCACCGGCCTTTTCCAGCTCCGCCAGTGAGGCCGAAAGCGGCAGGGCATGGTGCTCTTTGGCCCGGTTCAGGATCTCCGCCCCCTTGGCGGTAAAGCCCAGCACCCGCAGGTAGGGCGGCTCCTCAGCCGAAAGCCCGGCGGGCAGCTTCAGCATGGCAGAGAGCAGGATCCTTCTGAGCCGCGCGTGGGTGTAGCGCTTGGTTTTGGCTGCGGCCAGCAGTTCCTCCGGGCTTTTGGCGGTGCGGCTGGCCCGGTACAGCCGGTGCTCCAGCCCCTCTGTGACATCCGGCAGAGCGGCATAGTCGGCCTCAGTCATCGCGCGCAGGCGCGCAAGAAAGGCCCGCTCCCAAAGTTCCCACTGGGGGAGGGCCCCCTGCTGCCGGGCCAGCTCCAGCTGTTCGGCCATGGCCGGGGGCAGAGAGGAGGAGATATCCTGGCCGGAAAGGAAGCGCTGCCGCAGCTGGGAGGCCGAAGGGAGATCGGCGTCCGGTTCGGCGGCATCGTGGGGGGCGCCCTGCCGGGAGATGGTAAGGGGCTGGATATCGGAACCCAACTGACGGAGGGCCCGGAGATACTCGATGCCGAGAATGTTATTGGGGGAGGAGAGCAGGCTGGCATTTTCCCCAATGAGGGAATGGACGGCGGCCTGCCGGGCGGCCGCGAAGGGCAGGCCCTTTTGCAGATGGGGAGCCAGGGCTGCCGGGAGCTCGGGGGAATCCAGGGCGGCGGCGACCGACCGCAGGGCGGCCAGATTCCCACATTCACTGCCAAAAATGAGGGAATCCACCGCGCCGAGAGCGGCCAGACTGGCCACGGCACCCCCGGCAAAGTGCTGGGCGGTGGAAACGGCATAGGGCAGCGGCAGCTGGAGGACCAGATCCACCCCGCTGGAAAGGGCGGCGGCGGCCCGGTACTGCCAGGGGCATAGGGCGGGCTCCCCGCGCTGGACAAAATTGCCGCTGAGGATGGCCACAATGTGGGTGGCCCCCTGCTGCCGGGCGGCCTGAACGGGCAGTAAATGGCCCCGGTGCAGCGGGTTCCATTCGGCGATAATGGCGGTGACCTGCATGGATCGGACTCCTTTCGGTGGGGGATTTATTCCAAAATGGATGGCGGTATTTGAGCGGGCTGGAGCGGGGTAATTGCCTGGATTTATAGCTTGCTGCAAAACAGGGAAAGTGATTCGTAAAAATCTGAACGGATAAGGGCCGAGATTTTTAATGCATCCTGAAGCGGAGGCGGCGGCTTGTGAAAAGTGGGGCGGATGCCTTCGCTTGACAAGAGCACATACGGTTTTTGCGGATATAAATACCGTCCGACATTGCGCGTCGCGTTGACAGGCGCCAGCCTGCCTGCCGCTCCGCACTTCCTCGGACAACATTTCTGCCACGCCAAAACTCCAAAGGACTTTTCGGCGAAAGGAGGATGCACCGCAGCGGGGAGGGCTGCCCGTTAGGGTCAGCACGACTTAAGCGGAGGCTGCGTCCGACGCGAAAGCATGAGCATGTGCGTCCTTGTCAAGTGAAGGTAGGAACCAGTTTTTTTAGACGCTTCAAAGCAGGGGCGAAACTTTCCTGCCGCACCGGGGATGAGTGGGGCGCGAGAAAGGCCCGCAGGGCCGGCGGCGCAGCCGCCGTGGGCGGGGCGGAGCCCCGCCAAGCCCGCCGCAGGCGGGCTGCCCTGCGGGCCGTATCCCAGATTTTTTGCGGGTTTGGATAGGGGCAGAAAGGGGCTGGCAGGGGCCGGCCGGGGTTTGGGCTTTTGGGGTGAGTCTAAAGCCGGGCGGGAGATCTGCGCGGGCCGGGCCGGAAAAGTGGGGAAAATACGCGGTAGGCAAATGACACAAAGGAGAGGAAACGCAATGGGCGGCATTTGTTTGTTATAGCAAATGTGATATGACAGAATTGCAAAAAAGTCATAAATATTTGCGCAGGTCATTGACAAAGGCCTTTGATTCCAATAATATAAAATGGACAAAAAGGTGTCAAGCCCCAGCGGGGCTTGGTGAAAAATGACGCAAAAGGAGATGATACACGGATGAATATTCTGGTGATCAACGCGGGCAGCTCTTCCCTGAAGTATCAGCTGATCCGCATGGAAGATGAAACGATCCTGTGCAAGGGCGTTTGCGAGCGCATAGGCATAGACGGCAAGTACAGCTACAAGACCATGAATGGCTATAAAGTGGAAAAGGAAGCCGACCTCTTTACCCACAAGGACGCCTTTGACGTGATCCTGCACGAGATGGTGCAGGGAGAAGGTCATGTCATTGACAGCGTGGAGGAGATAGCGGCGGTAGGCCACCGTGTGACCCATGGCGGGGATAAATTCTCCCACTCGGTATTGGTGGATGATGCGACCATTGACGCCATTGCCAATATGCGTGATATCAGCCCGCTGCACAACCCGCCCCAGGCGGCGACCATCCGGGCCTGCCGCACCGTCTTTGGCGAGGCGCTGCCGATGGCGGCGGTATTTGATACGGCATTCCATGCCACCATGCCGCCCAAGGCCTACACCTTTGCGATCCCCTACAAGTACTACGAGGAGCACGGGGTGCGCCGCTACGGCTTCCACGGGACCAGCCACCGGTATGTCAGCGGCCGCATGGCGGAGCTGCTGGGTGAGATGCCCCACCGGCTCATCACCTGCCACCTGGGCAACGGCAGCTCGCTGGCGGCCATTAAGGACGGCAAGGTGGTGGATACCTCGATGGGCTTTACCCCTTTGGACGGTATTATGATGGGGACCCGCTGCGGCAGCATCGATCCTTCCATCGTTTCCTACATTGCCAACCTGGAAAACCTGCACGAGCGCGGGATGAACCGCCTGCTGAACAATGAATCCGGTCTGCTGGGCGTTTCCGGTGTTTCCAGCGATTTCCGGGATGTACTGGAGGCGGCCGAAAACGGCAATGAGCGGGCGCAGCTGGCGGCGGATATGCTGGAATATCAGCTGGTAAAGCTGATAGGCAGCTACGCGGCGGCGCTGGGCGGGGTGGATGCCATCCTGTTTACCGGCGGCATAGGTGAAAACGCCATGGGCCTGCGGGAGCAGGTGCTGCGCGACCTGACCTACCTGGGTGTGACCGCTGATCTGGCAGCCAACAACAGCCGCGGCGAGGAGGTCCGCATCTCCGGGGCGGACAGCAAGGTAGAGGTATGGGTAGTACCCACCAACGAGGAGATCATGATCGCACGGGATACCGCGGAGCTGATAAAATAAGCGCAGGCCGATGGTCTGTAAAAGCGGCGCCGCCGTCCGGGAGGACGGCGGCGCCGGAGCTTGCGCGGGAGCCCGGCGGGAAGAGGGAAAGCTGGGGACGGCAAAAGGCCCCCAAAGCCGGATGGCTTTGGGGGATGGGGGTGCGGGCCGCGCAGGGGCTTGCGGTGGGGCAGTGACGGCGCCCGCAGGGCAAGCTGTCCTCCGTGGAGGACGGCTATGGGCGGCCGGAGGCCGCCACGGCGGCGGAGCCGCCGGCCCTGCGGGCGCGGCCCGGTTCCTGCCGCGGCTCAGTGGCCGCGCTCGGGGGTGGGCTCTTCCTCCCGGAAGAGGAGGGAGATGCACCAGATACCGGCCAGCGCCACCAGGGTGTAGATGATGCGGGCCACAATGCTGCCCTGCCCGCCGCAGATCCAGGCGACGGTATCAAAGCGGAAGAGGCCGATGCCGCCCCAATTGAGGGCGCCGATGATGACCAGCGCCAGAGAGATCTTATCCATGATCATGGGAAATAAAACTCCTTTCTTTGGCTCCGGATGGAGCATTTGGCAGTAGTTTGCCCGGCGGCGGCGCGGATTATGCAGCGGGGGCTGGTATTTGCGGCGGCGGGGTGCTATGATATAGGACGAAATGCGAAAAGGGAGGGACCGGCGTGATTTTTGACAGCCATACGCACAGTCGTTTTTCGGCGGATAGCGAGGCGGAGCCGAGGGACATGATGGAGGCGGCGCTGAAGAAGGGGTTGGCGGGCCTGTGCGTGACCGATCATTACGACTGTGACCAGATCCCCGCCTTTTGCACGCTGGAAAACCTGCGGGGCGCCAAGGCGGCGCTGGAACCGCTGCGGCAGGAATATGCCGGCCGGCTGGAAATCCTGCGCGGGGTGGAGCTGGCGCAGGGTGTGCTGTGCCCCAATGAGGCCCGGGAACCGCTGGCGCTGACCGACTACGATTACATCCTGGGGAGCGTGCACGCCGGGCGCTGGCGGGAGGACTACTACTGGATGGACTATCAAAACCCGCCCCATCCGCTGCCGGTGCTGATGCAGGAATACTTTGAGAATTGCCTGGCGGTGGCCCGTTGGAACAAGGTGGACGCCCTGGCCCATTTAGGCTATCTCAAGCGGTATGCCATCCGGGATGGGGTGACGCTGGACTATACCCCCTATAATGACCTGATCGATGAGATCCTGCACATGCTGATCGCGACCGGCAAGGCGCTGGAGGTAAATACCTCCGGGTTCCGTTACGGGCTGCCGGAGTGGATCCCCGGCATCGAGATCTGGCGGCGGTACCGGGCGATGGGCGGCGAGCTGGTGACCATCGGCAGCGACGCCCACCGGCCGGAGGACATTGGCGCGGGGCATAAAGAGGCGCAGCGGATGCTGCGGGAGCTGGGCTTTGGCCATTTCTTCTATTTCCGCGCGAGGAAGCCGGTGGCGGTGAAGCTGTAAGCGGAGGCGGCTTTTCTGTGAGAAAAGTGAGCAAAAGAAATTTTGGGTCAAAATTGTAGTCGCCTAAAGGCGTCGCAGAGTCACCGGAGGGTGACGGCCGGTACGGCTCGCCGCCGGGGCGT
>CALERQ010000071.1 GCA_937907305.1 uncultured Clostridia bacterium
AAATCGTTCTTCACCTGCTCGGCGTTGCTCAGCTCCTCCGCCATATTGTTGATGGAGGCGCACAGCTGGCCGATCTCATCGTCATTGTGGGTGTCCAGCCGCACATCAAAGTCGCCCTGGGCGATCTGCCGGGCAGTCCGGCTCACCTCGCCCACCGGCGCTATGATGGAATTCATGAAGTAGCTGCTGGTATACAGCACAAACAGCAGAATGGCCAGCGCCACCAGCGAAGCGAATACCGTGATAAGGGTCAGCTGCCGGTCTATGGCCTGCATTGAGACCACATACCGCAGCCCCAGCAGGTCCTCTCCCGAAAGGGAGGAAAGCACCGTCACAGCCATAATTTTCTGGCCGTCCCACCGCCCGGTAAAGGAGCCGGTACCGCCGTTTCCCTTGGCGTCGGTCAGGTCGGGCATGGCGGTATCCTGCGGCAAAAACCCGCTGGAGGTAAGGAACACCGTCCCTTCGCTGTTTATGGCCATCAGCTCTATGCGGTCCTTGTACTCAAAATCCTGCACCAGCTCATACAGCCGGGCATTAAAGTCGCTGCCTGCGTCGGCCGCGGCGCTTTCCAGCTGGGCGGTAAGCGCGGCCGCCCGCGTGCGGATGTACTGGGAGGCGCTGTTGTAGTAGAAAGAATGCATGGCGGCGGAAACCACGATGACCATGGCCACCATAATGACCACGATAATGCCAAAGCTGTTGAGTAACCACCGCTTGGTGATGCTGCTGCGTGGCGCCATAGCTGCCGCCTCCTTTCTTTTCTTTCTCCCTGCTTGTTTTTGGGGGGCTTTTTGCCCGGCGAAAACCGGCGCTGGCGGCGTCAGAGAGCCTTGACAGGCATCAGCCCGCCTTCACCGGACAAGAGCCTGCCTGCGGCTCTCTTTCTTGCCATCCTCCGCTTTTCGGCCCGCCGAAAAGCCAGCGGATCTTTTGGGGTTTACTCCACCCACTTGTAGCCAAAGCCCCACACCGTGGTGAGGTATTTGGGGTTGCTGGGCTCCGGCTCTATCTTCATCCGCAGCCGGCGCACATTCACATCCACTATCTTGTCATCGCCAAAGTAGCTGTCCCCCCACACGGTGGTCAGCAGGGCGCTGCGGTCCAGGGCCACATTGGGGTTGCGCATAAAGTGCTCCATCAGCTGGAATTCCACCTGCGTCAGGTCGATCTTCTGTCCGTCACGGGTCAGGCTGCGGCTGCGGGTGTTCAGCAGGAACGGCCCGGAGCGCAGCTCGGTCTCCGGCTCCTGCTTGGCGCTGCTCATGCTCACCCGGCGGTAAACGGCATCCACCCGGGCCACCAGCTCGCTGGGGCTAAAGGGCTTGGTGATGTAGTCATCGGCGCCCAGCATCAGGCCGTTCACCTTGTCCATCTCCTGGCTTTTGGCGGAAAGCATGATGATGCCCAGGGTGCTGTTTTTCTCCCGGATATGCTTGCAGACGGCAAAGCCGTCAATGCCGGGCATCATGATATCCAGAATGGCGACCGAAAAGCTGTCGCCCTGCTCATCAAAGACACGGATGGCATCCTCGCCGCAGCTGACATCCACGACCTCGTAGCCGCTGCGCTGCAGATTGATGACCTCAAATTCACGGATGGCGTCCTCGTCCTCACAGATGAGAATTTTGCGGGGTGCTGCCATAAGTTTTACCTCCTGTGTGTTGGTTTTTCGGGAACCCCATGGGGGAGAATTGCGATATATTTTGCCGGTTTTGGCCGCTATTTTTTGGGGAGGGAATGGGCCGTTTTCCGGTACCTTCGCGGCAGGATGTCTGCCTGATCCGGAAGATAAGCCAGGCGTGGCAAGCCAATGCGGTTTGCTGACCTCCCGGTGCAGGGCGGAGATCCCAGCGGGGAGAGCGCTGCTTTTCCCCAGGCCGCGGCCGATGGGCTGCCGGCTATTTGGGGGAGTCGGTTTTCGCTTGAATTTCGGGTTCCAACAGGGGAAACCGGCGCTTTGCCGGTATTTCGGTGCAGGGATAGCAGTTATCCCAGCAGGAAGAGCGCTGCTTTTCCCTTGGCCGCGGTCGGCGGGCTGCCGGTTGGGCTTTAGCGGGCCGGTTTCCCTCCGCCTGAATTTCAAGCCCAGTAGGGGGATAGGCTGGTAATTTTCCAGCCTTCCAGTGCGGGGCCGGGGCGGCGGTTATCCCAGCAGGGAGAAGCCCTCTTCCACCTGTGCCATGCTGATGGGACTGCCGGCCGGGAGGAAGGCGTAGTAGGCAAATTGACCGCGGGTGGCCAGCAGGGTGTAGCCCTCCGGCTCGGCGCCCTCGGCGGCGGAAACCACCCGCAGCCGCAGGTATTCCTCGCCGGTCTCATTCAGGCTGCCGGTGTACCGCCGGAAAATGACCTCCCGGGTCTCGGCCCGGCGGGAAAGGGTCAGGGCGTCCATCCAGTACTGGTCGTACAGGGCGGGCGGCAGGATAAAGCGCCAGCCATCGGCGGTATTCTGGTAGCAGGCGGCCACAGTGGAGTAGCTGCCGTACTGCAGGGTCCGGTACTCGGTAAAATAGCGGGTCTCTTCCCGGCTGCTGCCGGCGGAGCCGGGTACAACGGCGCTCCAGGGCAGCTCCACGATGCCGTCGCCGTTGATATCGGCCGGGGAAGCCCCGGAGTAGCAGTAACCATCGGCATAGCCGGCAGGGGTTTCCTCCTGCGGGAGGACCAGTCGGCCGTTCTGCACGCCCACGAGAAGGGAAGCGGTCATATCGGCATTGACACGGCCGGAGAAAACGGTGCCGGGCAGCTCCTGCGCGATGAGACCGGTGGCCGATTCCAGGATATTCTGCAGGCGCAGGGAGCTGTAAGCGGAATCCAGCACCGAGATGCCGGTGCCGCCCCAGCCGATGTATTGCAGGGTGATGCCGCCATCCACGGTGGCGGCGATGAGCTCTTCGCTGCCGTCGCCGTCAAAATCGGCAATGGCCATGCCATCGCAGCTGATGTGAAATTCCTCCGAGAGGGCGGCATCCTGGTACCGGTACAGGTACAGGGTATCAAATTCCCGGTCGGGTTCCCGCCAGCCCACCAGAAGGTCGGTGACGCCATCGCCGGAAAGGTGCCTGAAATCCACGAAAAGGACCTCGCCCTCGGTGCCGGGCAGGGCATTGTGGGCGCGCCAGCGGCCATCGGTTTTATCCAGAATTTGCAGGTAGACCAGCGGTTCGTCCTCCACGGTGTAAAAGACGACGGCTTCCTGCTCCTCATCGCCGTCCAGATCGGTGAAAATGTAGGGGGAGCGGTAGCTGCCGCCGGCGGGGTAGCACAGCCGCAGTTCCTGGCCGACTACATCCCGCAGGGCTTCATCCACCTCGGTTTGCAGCTCGGAAAGGACAGGGGGGGTGAGGAGGGAATCGACATCGGGCTGGTAAAGATCGCAGCCGGAAAGGCCCAGCAGCAGGCCGGCCCCCAGGGCCAGGGTACAGATGAGCTTTTTCATGGCGGTTCCTCCTTTCCGGTCATTTGGGTACAAACACCCAATCTACCATCTTCCATTGTAGTCTTTTTCCAGCGGCCTGTCAATGAACGGGGTGTAAATTCGGCGGGCAAAAAAAGGAAAATTTTCTACGAAAAAGAAGCAGGAATTTCCGGGGGAAATTGCGTATCGCGCGCGTGCGCGCAGGCGGGCATGTGTACGCGCGCGCGGGAGGGGGTATCCTATAATGTCAACCCCTCAGTCAGCCTTACGGC
Organism: uncultured Clostridia bacterium; assembly: GCA_937907305.1. Lineage (GTDB taxonomy): Bacteria > Bacillota > Clostridia > Oscillospirales > Ruminococcaceae > Angelakisella. The sequence continues at coordinate 3,694 of CALERQ010000071.1, forward strand.
TGACAGCTCCCCTTACACAGGGGAGCCTTCTAATAGGGGTAACACCGACAGGCGAGATGAAACCAACTCTATAATTTGCGCCAGCAACCCCTCAGTCACGGCTACGCCGTGCCAGCTCCCCTTACACAGGGGAGCCTTCTAATTGGGGTAACACCGACAGGCGAGATGAACTTGTTGCTATTAATGTCAACCCCTCAGTCACGGCTACGCCGTGCCAGCTCCCCTTACACAGGGGAGCCTTTTGGAGCGGCGCGCGGAGGAAAGCGGTGGAGCAAAAAGAACTCCCCCGCCGGTGGGCGGAGGAGGGAAAGGGTGGAAGCTTTATTTGTGGTCGGTGGGGGTATTGGCGGCCAGCACCCGCTTTTCGGCATTGGTGACAAGATTGAGCAGGGAGGTGGCGAACAGCGGATAATCCCGGCTGAGGGATTCGGTGGAGAGGGCCAGGGCCTCCGGGTGGAGGATGGGGTCCATGCCCTCGGCGGGTTTCCCGGCGGCGATCTGCTCGGCGTTGGCCTGGCAGACCTGCATCATGGCGGCGGAATAGGGATGGGCGGTCAGACGATTCAGCTTGAACATGGCGGGCTGGTTTTTTTCATTGGCGCCATGCAGGATGCGGAACGCCCGGTAGACCGCGAGCATCAGGAAATCGCTGACCTCGGTGACGAGGGCACGGCTGCCGCTGCGGTTCAGAAGATCGAAGATGATATTGAGGGAATTGGTAATGAGTTTTTTATTAAGGGTGCACTGCACGCCATTGCGGAAGCTGTTTTCTTTGCCCGCGGCGTCGCTTTCCGGCAGTTCCTCGATGGTGAGGGTGAGGCCGTTGCGGTCCGGGGTGCGGCCCAGGATATAATCGCAGGAGACCCCATAGAAATCGGCGGCACGCACCAAAAAATCAAGGCCGCATTCACGGATCCCGTTTTCGTAGTGGGAAAGAAGGGCCTGAGAGACCCCCAGCTGCTGGGCAGCATATTTTTGGCTGATGCCTTTTTCTTTTCTCAGGAGAGTAAGTAAACGGGAAAATTCCGCGGCCACGGCGTACACCTCAAATCTAACATTATTACAGACAGTATAAATCATTATAATGGGGAAAGGGGCATTTGTAAACCAAAAATGTCGAAGAAATGAAAGTTTCCTTAAAGTTTGTAAAATCGCATCAGAAATGCCCCGAAATTTTGTGATATTAAATAATGAGGAGTTCCTTTCGCGCCAAAACTGTGCTATAATATCACCCGGAAAAAGGAAAGAACGCAGGAAGGAGAGCAGGCATGAAGAACTATGTGCTGCACTTTATACGGCACGGGAGCACCGAACACCAGCGCCAGGGCGTCTATATGGGACGGCGCACCGGCTCCGAGCTTTCGGCTGAAGGGATAGGGGAGCTGCTGGCACTGCGGCGGGAATATGACTACCCCCCGGTGGAGGTGGTATTCAGCAGCCCGCTGCCGCACTGTTTACAGACGGCGGATTTTCTATACCCGGAGAGCCGGCTGATGGTAGTGGACGAGCTGGCGGAGATGGACTTTGGCGCCTACGAGGGCAGGAGCCTGGAGGAGCTGAAGGACGACCCGGAATTTGGCCGGTGGCTGGCGGATTCCCACCACCAGAAGCCCCCGGAGGGGGAAAGCGGCGAGGAATTTTTGATAAGGATCCAGGCGGCGGTGGCGGCCATGATTGACTACATGGTGCAGAACGAGATCTTTGAGGCGGCGGTGGTGACCCATGGCGGCGTGATCGCCACGCTGATGTCCACGCTGG
>CALERQ010000072.1 GCA_937907305.1 uncultured Clostridia bacterium
TTTTCATGGAGGCTCCAGCCATTGGTGTTCCCTCCCCTTACAGCGCCGCGAGAAACGCGGAAACGGTTTCGGTAATGGCGAAAGCAAGCTGCTGTTCCGTTTCTTTTTCCAGCTTGCCGGCGGTACGGATCGCGGCCAACAGACCGGCATAGCGGGCATCCAGCGTTTCGTACAGGAATGCCTCGTACTCGCTGATCTTTTCCACCGGGACTTCCTTGAGGAAGCCCTTGGTGACGGCATACAGGATAGCCACCTGGTGGATGACCTCCACCGGGGAGCTGTTGTGCTGCTTGAGCACCTCCACGATGCGTTCGCCCTGGGCCAGGGTGGCCTTGGTATTGGCGTCCAGGTCGGAGCCAAACTGGGCGAAGCTTTGCAGTTCGCGGTACTGGCTGTAAACCAGCTTAAGGGTACCGGAAACCGACTTCATGGCCTTGATCTGCGCGGCGCCGCCGACACGGGAGACCGAAATGCCGGGATTGATGGCGGGCATGACGCCGGAATGGAACAGCTCCGTCTCCAGGAAGATCTGACCATCGGTAATGGAGATGACATTGGTGGGGATGTAGGCGGAAACATCGCCGGCCTGGGTCTCGATGATGGGCAGCGCGGTAAGGGAACCGCCGCCTTCCTCATCGGAAAGGCGCGCGGCGCGCTCCAGCAGGCGGGAATGCAGATAGAATACATCGCCGGGGTAGGCCTCACGGCCCGGTGGGCGCCGGATGAGCAGGGACAGCGTACGATAAGCGACGGCGTGCTTGGTGAGGTCATCGTAGACCACCAGGACATCCTTGCCCTGTTTCATGAAATATTCGCCCATGGTGCAGCCGCTGTAAGGCGCGATGTACTGCAGGGGGGAAAGCTCCGAAGCGGAGGCGGAAACAACGATGGTATAGTCCATCGCGCCGCCGGCGGTAAGGGTTTCCACCACCTGGGCCACGGTAGAGCGCTTCTGACCGATGGCGACATAAACGCAGATGACGCCATTGCCCTTCTGGTTCAGGATAGTATCCAGCGCGATGGAGGTCTTGCCGGTCTGCCGATCGCCGATGATGAGCTCACGCTGGCCGCGGCCAATGGGGATCATGCTGTCGATGGCCTTGATACCGGTCTGGAGCGGCACGGTAACGGGCTGACGCTCGATGATGCCGGGCGCGGGGCTTTCCACCGGGGCATAACCGGCGGCTTCCACCGGGCCTTTGCCATCGATGGGCGCGCCGAGGGCATTGACGACACGGCCGATGAGGGCCTCGCCCACCGGGACCGACACAACTCGGCCGGTGCGGCGGACGGTATCGCCTTCCTTAATGCCGCCGTCATCGCCCAAAATGATGACAGCGACGGTATTTTCCTCTAAGTTCTGGGCAATGCCGTATTCCCCATTGGGGAATTCCAGCAGCTCATTCATCATGCATTTTTCCAGGCCGGAAGCACGGGCGATGCCATCGCCGACCACCAGGACGGTGCCGACCTCTTCCTGCACGATGTGGTTTTCATAATTTTTGATCTGGGACTTGATGATCTTGGTTATTTCCTCCGGTCTCAGTTCCATGGAACCACCAGCTTTCTCTTGATGTTTACAGAACGGCGCCGCGCAACAGGCCGCTCAGTTCCTCCAGGCGGCCGCGCAGGGAGCCATCCCACACACGGCCGTCGATCTCCACCCGGATGCCGCCGATAAGCGATGGGGAGACGGTGCCTTCCAGCAGGACATGCTTGCCCAGCGTTTCCCCCATGCGGGCGGCCAGCGCCGCAAGCTGTGCCTCCGTAAGCGGCACCGCGGAGCTGACACGCCCCTGGACGGTATTGTGGTCTTCCAGCCAGCGCTGCTCATAGCGGGCGGCGCAGCCGGCAAAGGCGGGGAGTCTGCCCCTTTCACACAAAAGGCGCAGAAAATTGACAAGATAGGGGTGTACCTGCCCGGCCAGCGCTTCCCCTATCAGGCGCAAACGCTCCTCCCGGGGGATATCCGGGCTGGTAAGCAGGGCGGGGTACTGCGGATTTTCCCGGAACAGACGGACCAGCAGCTTTACCTGCTCCAGCAGCTCATCACAGAGCGCTTCCTCCGCCGCCAGGTCATACAGTGCATCGCCGTAGGTTTTGCCGGTCGCTGTCATGCCGATTCACCCATTTCCTTTATAAACTGATCAATGAGCGCCTGCTGATCGCCGGCGTTGATCTCCTTTTCCACGACCTTTTCCGCCAGGGCGACGACCATGCCGGAGATGTTATCCTTGATCTCATTGACTGTTTTTTTCTTTTCCCGGTCGATCTCGGCATAGGCCTTTTCCTTGATGCCGGCGGCCTCCTGCTGCGCTGACTGGATCAGCTGTGTCGCGCGGGCCTCGGCATTCTCGGTGGCGGTCTTGACGATCCGGCCGGCCTCCACACGGGCATCCCGCATCAGGCGGTCATATTCCGCCTTTTCCTCCTCGGCGGCGGTACGGGCGGCTTCGGCTTCGCCGTAGATGGCGTTGACCTCGCCGCGGCGCTTGGCGATGATACCCTGCACGGGCTTAAACAAAAACTTTTTGAACAGCGCCGCCTGGATAAGCAGGTTGGCGATCTGGGCAACGAATTCCCAGGGAACGATACCGACAAGAGACAGATGATCCATGGTTTCGTTCCTCCTCCCTTGATGAATTACAGAAGTCCAATGAAGATGCGGGGCACCACGAACATGAGCAGCAGGCCGGTAACAAAGCCGTAGATACCGGTGGTCTCGGCGATGGCGCAGCCCAGCAGCATGGTGGAAGTGACCTCGCCCTTGGATTCGGGCTGACGGGCGATGGCTTCGCAGGATTTGCCGACGGCGTAGCCTTCACCGATGCCGGGGCCGATGCCCGCGATAAGAGCGATACCGGCGCCAATGGCGCAGCCTGCCAGAATGATTGCTTTTTCCATAGTAATTTCCTCCCTGATATGGTTTTTTGGTTATGTAGAGCCGGTCAGTCCGCTTCGGCGGCTGCCGCGATATACATCATGGTGAGCATGCAAAAGATGAACGCCTGCATAAAGCTGGAGAACCAATCGAAATAGAGCGAGAACACGGCGGGAATACCGACCGAAAGGAACGGGATCTGGGAAAGGAGATCTCCCACAACGCCGGGCAGCAGCCCGAACAGCGCATGGCTGGCGGCTCCCAGCGCAGCATAGATAAGGGTGCTGATGACGGTGCCGGAAACGATATTGCCGAAGTGACGGAACGCCATCGAAATGGGGGTCGCGATCTCGCTGATGATATTGAACGGGGTGAGCACCGCGATGGGCTGGGTGTAGCCCTTGAGGTAGCCGCCAATGCCATTGGTCTTGATCTTGGTGGCGGTGATGAGCACAAACACCAGCACCGCCCAGGCCAGCTCGGTGGAGAGATCGGCCGTGGGAGAAAAGACCCCCAGCAGCCCGGAAAGGCTGGAAAGCAGCGAAAGCGAAAAGATAGCGGCCACAAACGGCGCGTAGTGGGAAAAACGCGTGCCCATATTGCTGTCCACAAAGTTCTGGGCGGTATTGACCAAAAACTCGGCGACGGTCTGCCGGGTGGTGACATGATCGACCCGCAGATCATGGGTGAGCCAGATACAGAACAGGGTAAGCAGCAGCATAATGCTCCAGGTGACCACCAGTGTGGCCGTAAGGGGAATGCCGCCGAAGATGGGCAGTGTGGCAAGGATCGGGGAACCATTGATCTCGACATTCATGCGGCGGGCGCCTCCTTTGGCTGCGGTTTATAGAACCCCAAAAGCTGCATGACCAGAATGGTGATGCGGGGGAAGAACAGGGCCAGCGCCGTGGCTACACCATTGAGTGCGCCCAGCTGGAAGCCCAGAATGGCAACCACACAGGTGAGCAGCATCCGCACCGAGTAGGAAAACTGGGCAATCTGCTTGGCCTTTTCGGCATTGCCGGCCGCCCGCTGCACCGTAAAGCCCAGCAGGATGAAATTGAACACCGCAAAGCCGGCGCCGACCGCCGTGCCCAGCCGTACCGTTCCATCCAGCCGGCCCAGCAGCGCAAAGACCGCCAGCTGCACCGCGGCGCAGACCGCTGTGCCGATGGCGATATGCCGGACTTCCCTTAGAACTGATTTTTGGAGCTTCATCGTGGGGACACCTACCTTTATTCATGGTCATTATAAGCGATGGGCTTTTCGCCCTTACTTTCTTTTTCCGCGGTCCTTTTGCAGTAGCGCAGGAAGGATACCGCGCTGCACACGGAGGCCGCCAGGCCGCTTACAATGGCGACGGCCATGATCCAGCCGCCCCAGCCCCATTTGCTTTGGGCCAGGTGGGCCAAAAAGATGCACAGCAGCGGCGGGGTGACCAGTGAGATCCCCAACTGGGTAAGCCACAGGAGCTTGCGGAGCTGTTTCATTTTGTCCCTCCCTGCCGGTAAAACGCCGTTTTCTTGGCGGATTTTTTATACTTCTTTTCGATGGAAATATAGCGCACCGTACATAAAAATGCCCTTGGGGCAAAGCGGCTCCGGCGGTTTTTACCGCTTCCTCTGCAATAAGCGGCAACCGCCGGAGCGCCCCCAAATCAAGGAGGTTACAGGGAAAATTCCATGTCCGATGGGTCAGCGGCGGGGTGTGCCTTTGCCACGGGGCGCCCCGCTGACTACCGCTATTATAGCTATCGCCCATTTGAAAGGAAATAATCAATGCTATTGCATTCTCTTGCATTTTTCTTGTGGTTATGCTACAATTCGTGCGGTTTTCTACATGATATTGCGTAGCACTACTTCCCAATGTCCAGAAAGGAGTTCCCCCGCTGATGCGTTCCTCTTTGTTCGACTATGAATGGCAGTTCCTCACCCAAATGATCACCCGCATCCACTATACCGCCAGCTATGAGGAGCTGTGCCGCCTGCTGCTGGAGGACCAGCTGCCCACCCTCATTCCCTTCGACCGCGCGGTGGTCTTCCAGACCGGGCGGCAGAACGGACAGGGGACGGTGTGCGCGCCATACACCGTAGGCATGCCGAACGACCCGAAGAAGAACCCCTTTTTGGACCGCGCGGTCATCCCCCGCTGGTCGCAGTTCATCATGGCGCCGCACAGCACTGTTTTTTTGCAGTCGGATCTCATCGCTGCCGAGGACTGGCTCCATTCCGATATTTACCGGAACATCTGGGAGCCGTGCCGCCTTTACTGGGCGCTGGGGGCCACCATACAGTACCGTGACCGCCCGCTGGCGCTGGTGGCGCTGTTCCGGGAGCGGGACAAGGCCGACTTTAACCCCAAGGAGTTCCACATCCTGCACACGCTGAAGGACGCGCTGGAGCGGA
>CALERQ010000073.1 GCA_937907305.1 uncultured Clostridia bacterium
GGACGATGCTTTGCATCGTTCGTATCCAGCCGCAGCTTAGCGGTAAGGGGGTCTTTAGGGCGCAGCCCTAAAGCGCTTTTGGGCACTTTTGACGATTCAAAAGTGCCACCCCGGCGGTAGCCGTGCAGATTACGCCTTTGCAAAAGGCTCCGCGACGCCGAAGGCGACCACAAACTATCCCCCGCCGGACAGGCAAAATAAAATCAGATCAAAATTTCTTTTATCAATATCAATACACTTTACGGAGGTTACTACTATGGCACATTATCTGGGTGAGCTGACCGAAAGCAATATGAAAAACCTGCAGGCCCTCATCGATTCCAATTCCGTCATCGGGCGGGAGATCGTCACCCCCGATGGCACTGTCATCCTGCCGGTGAGCAAGGTCTCTTTCGGCTTTGGCAGCGGCGGCGGCGATCTGCCCTCCAGCCAGAAGGAGCTCTTTGGCGGCGGCACCGGCGGTGGGGTCACCATCACGCCCCTGGCGTTCCTTATCGTGAAAAACGGGGATGTGAAGCTGCTGCAGGTGCAGAGCTACAATAATACCGCCGACCGTGTGGTGGGCATGGTGCCTGATGTGGTGGATAAGGTCTCCGGGCTTATCAGCGGAAGCAAAAAGGAAAAGCCCGCCGAGGAAGAATAAGCTTCCCGGTATGGGATCAACAAGAAAATGCGGAGGTGTTTTATCATGCGCGGAGGAAACCGTTTGCTAAGCGGGCTGCTGGCTTTTATACTGGCGGCGGTAATGCTGCTCTGTCCGGCGGCGGCTATCAGCTATGAGCCGGACTTTACCGTGACCAGCAAGGCGGTGTACCTGGAAAACCTGGATACCGGCCTGGTGCTGTATGAGAAAAATGCCGATGAGAAGATGTATCCGGCCTCGCTGACCAAGATAATGACCGCGATAGTGGTGCTGGAGAATGTAAAGGACCTGGATGGCGAAACGGCCGAATACCCCATGTGGATCCAGAACATGCTGTACGGCACCAATGCCTCGCTGGGCGGGCTTATCGTGGGGGAGGTGTTGACCATCCGGCAGCTTTTGACCTCGGCGCTGGTGCAAAGCGGCAATGAATCCGCGATGATCCTGGCGGGGTATGTGGGCAGCGGCGGCATGGCCGATTTTATGCCCAAGGATATCACCACCTTTGTGGAGATGATGAACGACAAGGCCAAGGCGCTGGGCTGCGCCGGCACCCATTTTACCAATCCCACCGGCCTGCACAGCGATAACACCTACACCACGGCCCGGGATATGGCCATCATCGCAAAGTACGCCATGCAGAAGCCGGAGTTTTCCTCCATCGTGAAGAACTACGCCGTGCAGCTGGGCCAAACCAATAAGCACGCCGACCTGTGGCAGTACTCCACCAATAAGATGCTGCTGGCCAGCAGCCCCTACTACTACGCCCCCGTGGTGGGCATCAAGACCGGCAGCACCGATGAGGCCGGGCGCTGTGTCATCAGCCAGGCGGAGGACAGCGGCTACCACTATTTCTGCGTGGTGATGGGCTCCTCCGTTACCGCGGCGGAGCCGTACCAGAACTTCATTGAGACCCGGCAGCTGTACCGCTGGGCCTTCGGCAATTTCTCGCTGCGGACCCTGCTGGAGCAGGGCGAGCTGATGGCCGAGGTGCCGGTGAAGTATTCCGGCGACGGCAAGGTGGCAAAGCTCGCCATCAAGGAGGATGTGGTGCAGCTGCTGCGGGATGATATCTCGCTGGACAGCATCATCTACAATGCCGAGCTGCCCGAATCCGTGGAAGCGCCTATCGCGGCGGGCGACACGGTGGGTAAGATGCACATTATGCTGATGGGCGAGGAGATCGGCACGGTGGATCTGGTGGCCACCCAGGATTTTTCGCTTTCCTGGTTCCGCAAGGCGCTGGGGACCATCGGCAGCCTGCTGAGCAGCACGGTGGCCAAGGTGATCTTTATCGCGGTGGTGCTGGCCATCGTGGGCTATATCGTCTATGCGGTGCAGCACAATAAAAAGCGCAAAAAGCACCGGAGCAAGTACTCCGACCGGAATTATTAAGAAAAAATCCCCTCTCCTGCGGCAATACCCGCGGGGGAGATTTTTTTATCAAACTTTATTTTGCCTGGCGGCCCTCCTAAAGCCTCCCCTGTGTAAGGAAAGCTGGCACCACGCCAACCCAAAGCCTCCCTTGTGTAAAGGGAGGTGGCGAATGAAATGAGCCGGAGGGATTGCCAGCACAAATTATGACATAATTTCATCTCGCCTAGCGGCGTCGCGGGGTCTTTTGCAAAGGCTTAGTTGGCACCGCTCGCCGCGGAGGCCTTCCTTTTGCTCCTGCGCGTCGTCGCGGGCTGCGCTCTATGTCGGGTTGCTATCCCTATGGGATAGACAACCCTCCAACGCTCCGTCGCTCCTCCTTTCCCCAGCGGGCCTTGCGTCCCGCCGGGGGCCCCAAAGCAAAACAGGGTCAAGGGGGACCAAGCTTCCCCCTTGACAAACCCCTTTGACGCTTAGCTGTGCTGGCTACGAATTTAGATTTTTCTCAGCCGAAAAATCCAAATCCGTACTGCGCACAGATGCGCTCCAAAGGTAGCCTGCGGCAGCATCTGCCCTTTCCCCCTGCCCCCTTCCCCGCATCGGGGAAGGGGGGACTCTATCAGCAATCTCTACATAAAAATGCGCCCGCGGCACCTTATACGCGTCGTCTAATCCCGCTCCGGGAATGCGCAGCGTTTCCGGGCGGGGTGTACCGACGCGTGGGGGCCTCGGGGCCCGCCCCGAGTGACTTTTGCCTACTTTTCTTCATAGAAAAGTAGGGCCACGGCGGCGAGCCGTACAGGCCGTCACCCTGCGGTGACTCCGCGACGCCGAAGGCGACTACAAATTATCCCCCGCTGGGCAGGCATGCTTACTTAGCCTTTGCAAAAGGCTCCGCGACGCCGATAGGCGACTACAAACTGGGCCCCGGCGGTAGCCGTGCAATTTATGCCCTCTGCAAAAGAGCCGCACAGCCCCGGCCGTAGAAAACACAAAATGAAAATTGACATGTAAGAAAACAGGAGCATTCACGAGAAAACACAAGTAAATAGAAGAGCGCTCCATCGTAAATTAAAAAATGAGAAAAACGCCTTGACACCGGCACAGCCCCCCGCTATAATAATCATTGTCGCTTTGTATCTGCGCCTGTTATACAGGGGGCGCAAAAAGAAAGCTAACAAATATTCAGGAGGAAAAAGATATGTCCACTACCATGGCAAAGCCCGGCATGGAACGCAAATGGTACATCATCGATGCGGCCGGCAAGCCCCTGGGCCGTACCGCTGAAAAAGCCGCCGTTCTGCTGCGCGGCAAGAACAAGCCCACCTTCACCCCCCATGTTGATTGCGGTGACCATGTCATCATCATCAACGCTGCCCAGGCAGTCCTCACCGGCCGCAAGTTGGAGCAGAAATACTATCGTCATCATTCCGGTTATGTCGGCGGCCTTAAGGAGGTCCAGTACAAGACCCTGATGGCGGAAAACCCCGAAAAGGCCATGATGCTGGCCGTCAAGGGCATGATCCCCGATAACACCATCGGCCGCAAGGCACTGACCCGCTGCCGCATCTACCGCGATGCGAACCACGGCCACGCTGCCCAGAAGCCCGAAGAAATTTGATCGAAAGGAGAAATAATCCATGTACGAGAGCAAGAATCCCTATTACTATGGCACCGGCCGTAGAAAGAGCTCCGTGGCCCGCGTTCGCCTGTACGCCGGCACCGGCAAGATCACCATTAACGGCAGAGACATCGACGATTATTTCGGCCTGGAGACTCTCAAGCTGATCGTTCGTCAGCCCATGGCCCTTACCGATACCCTGGGCCAGTTTGATGTCGTTTGCACCGTCGCCGGCGGCGGCGTTTCCGGCCAGGCCGGCGCTATCCGTCACGGCATTGCCCGCGCCCTGCTGCAGCACGGCGATGAGATGCGTCCCATTCTGAAGAAGGCCGGTCTGCTGACCCGCGACCCCAGAATGAAGGAGCGCAAGAAGTACGGTCTCAAGGCTGCCCGCCGCGCGCCTCAGTTCAGCAAGCGCTGATTCGACCCCGTACCGTTTCGCACTATACACAAGCCCCCCGGTTTTGGCCGGGGGCTTGTTTTTTGGCAAAAGGATAATTTTTTTGCCGATTGCCTATTGACAATTTCCCCGGGAAATGATATTATAACTAAGCTGACCTGCGGATGTGGCGGAATTGGCAGACGCGCTAGATTCAGGTTCTAGTGGTAGCAATACTGTATGGGTTCAAGTCCCTTCATCCGCACCAAATTAAAGACCGGTACCCCGTGTATCGGTCTTTAATTTTAATATATAAGAAAGGAGGAGATAAAGCATGGCATACACTAACGACTCTGACATTTGCACCTGCGAAAAAGTCAAAGGGGTTTATGTGGTGGCTGATATGTGGGGTTATTGGGAATGTTGTTGTGCCTGCAAAAAAAGAATTGAAAATAGTTATACATATCATAGCGAAGATTACATGGTTGAATTGCTTAATCGAGATGACTAAATAGCAAAAGAGAAAACGCCAAGGAGAAAAGAAATGAAAAAGATTGCAGCAATCATACTGGCTATTATTCTTGCTCTTACACTAACTGCGTGCTCCAGTTCCAGTCTTCCAAAGGGACGCGCTTCAAAAATCACAGGTATAAGCAGTGGTGGTGGCACATGGACCTTAAAGAGCGGATATTTTGAGTATATCAATGAAACAACTATCAAATATATTAGTGACGAAGATGGAACAACATACTATTTAAGCACAGGTACTCTAATATATATCATCGAAGAAACAGAATCAGAAAATAACAAGTAAATTTCAAAAGGGCTTCCATAGTGAAGCCCTTTTATAAACCTTAAATCCCTCTTAAACTTCCCCCCGTTTACAAAGGCCCCCTCCCCATGGTATAATGATAAAAACCCCAAAAGGAGGCCATTATGAAAACTCTGTGGAAAATCATCTGTCTCATCGCACGGCTGGCGGCGGTATTCGCTGTCCTCTCTCTGCTGGCCCAGTGGCTCTCCCGCGGGCATGAGGGCCACCGCTACCTTTACAGCCGCGAACTCACCGACGACGAATAACCGCAAATCAACCACACCACGGCAGGGCGCATACCCTGCCGTTTTTGCGTCCCACGGCATTTTGCCGCCCTGCCCCCGCATACATATAGCAAAGACGCGAAAATAAGGGGGTCTGTCCCATGAAAAAAGCCGCTCTGCTGCTGGCGGCCATCCTGCTGCTGATGCACCCGGCCGCAGCCGTCTGCCTGGTCACCGGGGAAGCCTACGGGGTGGGGGCGGCCGCCGCCATCGTAATGGAAGCCGAAAGCGGCGAGGTCCTGTTCGCGCAGGAAATCCACCGGCAGCTGCCCATGGCCAGCACCACCAAGATCATGACCGCCCTGCTGACCCTGGAGCAGCCAAATCTGCAGCAGGAATTTACCGTGGATGAAACCGCTATCCGGGTGGAGGGCTCCAGCATGGGCCTGCGGCAGGGCGATACCGTCACCCTGTACGCGCTGGCGGTGGGCATGCTGCTGGCCAGCGGCAATGACGCCGCCGGAGCGGCCGCGGTACGCGTTTCCGGCGATGTAGAAACCTTTGTGGAGGAGATGAACCGCCGGGCGGCCTCCCTGGGCATGAACAACACCCACTTTGTCACTCCCAGCGGTCTGGATGCCGAGGAGCACTATTCCACCGCCTACGATATGGCCCTGCTGGCCCGCGCCGCCATGCAGAATCCCCTCTTCGCCGGGATCGCCGCCAGCCGCCGCATGACGGTCCACTACGGCCAGCCGCCCTACGCCCGCAGCCTGCTCAATCACAACCGCCTGCTCTCCCTCTATGATGGCGCCATTGGCGTCAAGACCGGCTTTACCAAAAAGGCCGGGCGGTGCCTGGTCTCCGCCGCGGAAAAGGACGGAGTGCGGCTCATCTGCGTCACCTTAAATTGCCCCAATGACTGGAACACCCACGCGGCACTGTACCAGCGCTATTTCGCCTTGACCGAAAGCCGTCTCCTTACGCTGGCGGCCCCCGTTCTGCCGGTGGTGGGGGGCGAAAGGTCCGCCCTGCAAACCGTCCTTCTGGGGCAGCCCGCCTATACCGCCATCCGCGGCCGGGAGGAAGACATCACCGCCACCGTCTACCTGAACCGCGGCTTCTGCTACGCCCCGGTGGAAGCCGGCCAGCCGCTGGGTCAGGTGGTGTGGCGCCGCGGGGATCGTGTCATCGGCACCGCCGTCCTCGCCGCCGGGGAAACCATCCCCGCCATTGAGCTCCACCGCCCCTGGTGGCAAAGGCTGTTTGGATAGCCCTGTTCCGCAAAAAAGTCCCTGCCACCCGGCAGGGACTTCCTCATTATTTTATTATCTCCCGCAGCGCGGCAATGAGCTCATCCACCGCCTGCGGCTGGGTGGCCCAGCTGGTGCACAGCCGCAGCGCCACCCGGCCCTCCCGGCGCCACTCCTCATCGTAGGTGCAGCGCGTCCGCAGGGCGTCGGCCTGCTCCTCGCTCAGATAAATAAACTGCTGGTTGGTGGGCGAATTCACCTGGAAGGCCACTCCCAGCTCGGTCAGCGCCGCCTTGATGCGCATAGCCTCTCCATTGGCGTGGCGCGCCAGCTCATAATAAAGCCCATCCCGGAACAGCTCCGCGAACTGGATCCCCAGCAGCCGGCCCTTGGCAAACAGCCCGCCCCGCTGCTTTACGATATACAAAAAGTCCGGCTTCAGGCAGGGGTTCACCAGCACCAGCGCCTCCCCAAAGAGCGCGCCGTTCTTGGTCCCGCCAATGCAGAAAAAGTCGCAGTACTGTGCCATATCGGCCAGTGTCACATCACATCCCTCGGCAGTCAGTGCCACTCCCAGCCGCGCGCCATCGGCGTACAGCAGCAGGTTATTCTCCCGGCACACCTCATGCAGCGCTTTCAGCTCAGCCTTGGTATATACGGTGCCCACCTCGGTGGATTGCGAAATATACACCACACGGGGCTTTACCATATGCGGGGCCATGCTGTGCTCCGCCAGCACCGCGCGCACCCCCTCCGGGCGCACCTTGCCCTCCTCATCCGGAATGACCAGCACCTTGTGCCCAGTGGCCTCTATGGCGCCGGTCTCATGGACGAAGATATGGCAGGTCGCGGCGCCGATCACCGCCTCATGCGGGCGCAGGGCAGCCGTCAGCGCAATGAGATTGGTCTGGGTGCCGCCGGATAGGAACCAGATATCGGCATCCGGGCAGGCCATCTCCCGCCGCAGGATGTTGCGGGCCTCGGCACAGTAGGGGTCGGTGCCGTAGCCGGTGGTTTGGATACGGTTGGTACGGGTCAGGGCCTCCAGGATCCTTTCATGGCAGCCCTCGCTGTAATCATTGATAAACAGGGTCATATGGATACTTCCTTTGAGTCACGGGATTCTCTTTACTGTGGGGCAAAAGGGGGGTGAATAGAGGATCGGATGCAGCGCCCGGCAGGGTTCGGGCCGCAGGCCGAACCGTCCTTCGGACGGTTTCAGCGGGCTTCGCCCGCTGGCCCGCCTTCGGCGGGCGGCCTGCGGCCCGCTTTTCACGGCCTGCGGCCCCCGCAAAGTTTGCATTCTCTCCGGCGGCAAACCTCGATGACACTGTCAGCGCTGATTCCTGCCGCCAAAAACTGCATAAAATCCTGCATGTAAATAGATAAAGCAAAAAACCCGAAGATTGTGCTTGCAATCTCCGAGTTTCTTTTCTTCGGCTGCGCGCATGGGTACGGGAACGATCCGTGCCCAGCGAATGCCCGGTGACACGGTCCGGGCGGGTGCGGCCATTTTTACGCGTTCAGGCTGCGGGCCAGTGCGGATTTCTTTCTGGCAGCGGTATTCTTGTGCAGGATACCCTTAGCAGCGGCCTGGTCGATCTTCTTGATCGCTACGCGGACTGCCTCAGCCTTATTTTCCTCGGCGTTCTGAGCCTTCTTGACATAGGTCTTCAGCTCGGACTTGATAGCCTTATTGCGCAGAGTTTTGGTAGCAATGACCTTTACTCTCTTCTTAGCGGATTTGATATTGGGCATGTGTTACACCTCCTTACATACTATTAGACGGTACTT
>CALERQ010000074.1 GCA_937907305.1 uncultured Clostridia bacterium
AGGCCTTGTGCTTGTCGCGGGTCTTGTAACCCAGCGCGGGCTTGCCCCAGGGGGTCACAGGGCCGGGACGGCCGATGGGCGCGCGGCCCTCACCACCACCGTGGGGATGGTCGCAGGGGTTCATTACGGAACCGCGTACGGTGGGACGGATACCCATGTGACGGGTGCGGCCGGCCTTACCGATGTTCACATTCTCGTGGTCGATGTTGCCTACCTGGCCGATGGTGGCCATGCAGTTCAGCTGCACATTGCGCAGCTCGCCGCTGGGCAGACGGATCATGCCGTACTTGCCTTCCTTAGCCATCAGCTGGGCCATGTTGCCGGCGGCGCGGGCCAGCTGGGCACCCTTACCGGGGTACAGCTCCACATTGTGGATGACGGTACCTACGGGGATGTTCGCCAGGGGCAGGGCGTTGCCGGGCTTGATATCGGCAGTGGGGCCGGAAACGACGGTGTCGCCAACCTTCAGGCCAACAGGGGCCAGGATGTAGCGCTTCTCGCCGTCCTCATACTGCACCAGAGCGATATGAGCGGAACGGTTGGGATCGTACTCCAGGGTCAGCACGGTAGCGGGTACATTCAGCTTCTCGCGCTTGAAGTCGATCACACGGTATTTGCGACGGTTGCCGCCGCCCTGGTGACGCACGGTGATGCGGCCGGTATTGTTGCGGCCGGAATGCTTCTTCACCGGTTCCAGCAGGGATTTCTCGGGGGCTACCTTGGAAAGCCCGGAATAGTCGGTCAC
The DNA here is from genome assembly GCA_937907305.1 of uncultured Clostridia bacterium. Classification (GTDB taxonomy): domain Bacteria; phylum Bacillota; class Clostridia; order Oscillospirales; family Ruminococcaceae; genus Angelakisella. The sequence goes on from CALERQ010000074.1 coordinate 746, forward strand.
GGTCATGCCGCGGCGACCGGGAGTCGTGGGCTTATAGCGTTTAATAGCCATTTTAATTCCTCTCCTTTGTAGATTTTAGCGGAGCCGGAGCAGGCTCCATACAATAAGATGTTCTTACACAGCGGGGACTGAAACCCCGGGGAGCGGCGCCTTAGCGCATGCTCTCAAAGAACTCGATGGTCTTGGAATCCTCGGTCAGGGTCACGATCGCCTTCTTGTAGCTGGCGGTATAGCCCTGATAGCGGCCCATTCTCTTCAGCTTGCCGTCGCAGTTCATGGTGTTTACGGCAGCTACCTTGGTGCCGGGGAACATGGTCTCCACAGCCTTGGCGATCTCCACCTTGTTGGCGGTCCTCATCACCTTAAAGGTGTACTTCTTGTGCTGCATCGCTTCCATGGAGCTCTCGGTCACGATGGGGGCAACGATAATATCCTGGATCATTTTCATTTCGCGTACACCTCCTCCAGTTTATCTACCGCAGCCACGGTCAGGATCATCTTGCGGGAGTTGAGCACATCATAGGTGTTCATCTCGCCCACAATGCTGGTCTTTACGCCGGGGATGTTATTGGCGGAACCAACCAGGGTCTTGTTCACGGTGTCGGTCACGATGAGAGCCTTGCCCTCAGCGCCCAGCGCCTTCAGCATGTTTACTACGGTCTTGGTCTTGTACTCATCTACCTTAATGGTGTCTACCAGGATCAGCTCATTCTCGACAACCTTGGCGGAAAGAGCGCTCTTCAGGCCAACGACCTTCATCTTGCGGTTGATGGTGTAGCGGTAGGAACGGGGCTTGGGGCCCAGCGCCACGCCGCCGTGAGTCCACTGGGGAGCACGGGTCGAACCCTGACGGGCATGACCAGTACCCTTCTGACGCCAGGGCTTTTTGCCGCCGCCGGAAACTTCGGTCCGGGTCAGGGTGGACTGAGTGCCCTGACGCTGGTTCGCCAGATAATTCTTGACCACTTCGTGCAGGACTGCCTTGTTAGGAGTCACCGCAAAGATCGCGTCGTTCAGCTCACGCTCGCCGACGCTCTTGCCGGTCATATCGTAAATTGTAACCTTAGCCATTCTTCGTATCCTCCTTCCTGTTAAGCCTTCACGGAGTCGGTGATGGTAACAATGCCGCCCTTAGCGCCGGGGATAGCACCCTTGATGGCGATGAGGTTGTTCTCGGCATCGATCTTCACGACAGCCAGATTCTGTACGGTCACGCGCTCAGCACCCAGGTGGCCGGGCAGCTTCTTGCCCTTCATTACACGGCTGGGGTCGGAGCAGGCGCCGTTGGAACCGGCATGACGATGAACGGGGCCGGTACCGTGGGTATCCTTCAGGGAGTGGGCGTTGAAGCGCTTGATTACGCCTGCATAGCCTTTACCTTTGGAAGTACCGCAGACATCCACCGCGTCGCCCGCGGCAAAGGTATCTGCTTTGATGATGTCGCCGACATTCAGGGCGGCGATATCGTCCAGACGGAATTCTTTCAGGGTCTTCTTCAGGGCTACGTCAGCCTTGGCAAAGTGACCCTTGATCGCTTTGGTGGCTCTCTTGTCGCTCAGTGCGCCAAAACCGATCTGCACGGCCTCATAACCGTCGTTTTCGATTGTCTTCTTCTGCACTACCACGCAGGGGCCGGCCTCTACGACCGTTACCGGTACTACATTGCCCTTTTCATCAAAGAGCTGGGTCATACCGATCTTCTTGCCGATGATACATTTTTGCATTTGTGTGTTCCTCCTGTTCGGTTATTGGTCGGCCATATTGTGTTCGGGTCGGCCGACATGACCTTACCCGCCTTTCGGCGGCAGGTGCCGGGTATCGGTCCAAGCCGTTTTTACAGCTTGATTTCGATCTCTACGCCGGCGGGCAGCTCCAGACCGGTCAGCGCTTCCACCGTCTTGTTGGAAGGTCTGAGGATGTCAATGAGCCGCTTGTGGGTTCTCATCTCAAACTGCTCGCGGCTGTCCTTGTACTTATGGACGGCACGCAGGATGGTCACGATCTCCTTTTCGGTGGGCAGCGGGATGGGACCGGATACGCGGGCGCCTGTGCGCTTCGCGGTCTCCACGATCTTCTCTGCTGCGGTATCCACCAGCTGGGCATCATAGCCTCTCAGTCTGATTCTGATTTTTTCCTTGACTGCCACTTTGCATCGCCTCCTGTTTTTTAGTTTACTCAGGCGACGGTTTTTGCCCTGCTTTCTTTGCAAACCCTGCCGGGTGTTCCGCGGCATCGCATAAAGAAATCCGGACGCTTCCCAACCCTTTTTCGCAAAAGGATTCGGAGCCATCCGGGACCTTTTAATGCACTCGCCGCAGCCATTCCCGTGGGGGTCAGCGCCGGTTGCAGTTCAAAGCCGCCCGGTTTCAAATCGGACATACTCCGCGGAAATTCCCCGTCTGAGCCGCTGTCGTCACAGCAGTTCGGCGGCCACCTCCCGCATCATCGCATATCAAAAGCGCAGTCACGCAAGGATTAGTGTACCATACACCGCTCCCATTTGCAAGCCTTTTTTGCCCGATTTTCCGGACTTTTTTCGCTTTTTTCTTGCCCCACCACATCTTGTGCCGCGTGCCCCGCCCTCACCACCACATAGGGGAAAGATGGGGCCATACTATTATTATATAGAAGCCTTGCGGATCAAATTTGTAGTCACCTGCCGGCGAGGCACTCATTTTGCGGGGCGCAAGGCCTGTTCGCCTCGCAAAAGCTCCCCTACCATCCGGCAGGGGAGCTTTTCATCTTTATTTACGCCTCCGGCAGCTCCTCGTTCTCAGCAAAGTCGCTAAACGCGTCGCACACCGCCTGCATCTCCTCATAGGTCAGGGTAATGCCCTTGCCCATCTTGGTGTGGTCGGGGCTCCACTCCCGCAGGTCAAATTTCGGGTCGCGCTCGTTCCAGCTCACCAGGTTCAGCTCCTTGCTCCAGCCCTTGCTGCCTTCGGCAATGGTGGCCAGGTGCTGCACTATCTCATATTTCAGTTCGGCCATAGTTTATCGTTGTCCTTTCGGTCAGATTATTTGGCGGCAGCCTCAGCCGCAGCTTTCTTCTTGGCCCACTCCCGCATCCGCAGGTTGTGGTCCAGCTGGCGCTTGCGGATGCGAATGCTCTTGGGGGTGACCTCCAGCAGCTCGTCCTCCGCCAGGAATTCCAGCGCCTCCTCCAGGCTCAGGATGCGGGGCGGCACCAGCCGCAGCGCGTCATCACTGCCGGAAGCACGGGTATTGGTCAGGTGCTTGGTCTTGCATACATTTACCGAGATATCCTCCCCCTTGGGGTTCTGGCCCACCACCATGCCGGCGTACACCTCGGTGCCGGGGTTGATGAACATCGTACCGCGGTCCTGCACATTAAAGATGCCGTAGGCCACCGCAGTGCCGGTCTCAAAGGCGATCAGGCTGCCGGAATGGCGGCCGGGGATATCCCCCTTGTAGGTATCATAGCCGTGGAAGACCGAGGACATGATGCCCTCGCCCTTGGTATCGGTCAAAAACTCGCTGCGGTAGCCAAACAGTCCGCGCGCGGGGATCAGGAAGGTCAGGCGCATCCGGTCGCCCTGGGGGTGCATCTCCTGCAGCTCGCCCTTGCGGGGGCCCATCTTCTCCATCACGGTGCCCACGCTGTCGGCCGGCACATCTATGGTCAGCTCCTCGATCGGCTCACACTTCTTGCCGCCGATCTCCTGGTACAGCACGCGGGGCGCGCCCACCTGGAACTCATACCCCTCCCGGCGCATCGTCTCGATGAGGATGGAAAGGTGCATTTCGCCGCGGCCCAGAACCCGGAAGCTGTCGGTGGAATCGGTATCCTTCACATGCAGCGAGACATCCTTCAGCAGCTCGCGGTACAGCCGGTCACGGATCTGGCGGGAGGTAACAAATTTACCCTCCTTGCCGGCAAAGGGCGAATCATTCACCGAGAAGGTCATCTCGATGGTCGGCTCGCTGATCTTGACAAACGGAATGGGAATAATGGCCGCGGGGTCGCAGATGGTATTGCCGATGGTAATGCTCTCAATGCCGGAGAACGCCACAATGTCGCCCACCGTAGCGGAATCCACCGGGCTCTTCTTCAGACCGTCGTACTGGTACAGCGCGGTGATCTTGCCGTTGGTCTTAAGGTCCGGGTTGTGGTAGTCGCACACCGTCACCTGCATGTTCTGCTTAATGGTACCGGCGGTGATCTTGCCTACGCCGATGCGCCCCACAAAGGAGGAATAATCCACGCTGGAAACCAGCATGCCCAGCGGCGCGTTCTCGTCGCCCTCGGGCGGCGCAATGTGCTCCAGAATGGTATCAAACAGGGGCTTCAGGTCGCTGCCGAACTGATGGGGGCTAAAGGAAGCGGCGCCCTGCCGCGCGGAGCAGAACACCACTGGGGCATCCAGCTGTTCATCGCTGGCGCCCAGGTCCAGCATCAACTCCAGCACTTCATCCACTACTTCGTCCAGGCGGGCATCAGGCCGGTCCACTTTATTGATGACAATGATAACGGTCAGGTCCTGCGCCAGCGCCTTCTCCAGCACAAAGCGGGTCTGGGGCATGGGGCCCTCCGCCGCGTCCACCAGCAGCAGCACGCCGTCCACCATCTTCAGCACGCGCTCCACCTCGCCGCCAAAGTCGGCATGGCCGGGGGTATCTACTATATTGATCTTGACGCCGTTATAGGTGGTGGAGGTATTCTTCGCCAAAATGGTGATGCCGCGCTCCCGCTCCAGGTCGCCGGAATCCATCACGCGGTCCTGCACCACCTGGTTATCGCGGAAGGTGCCGCCCTGCTTTAACATCTCATTGACCAGCGTGGTCTTGCCGTGGTCTACATGGGCAATAATGGCTATGTTTCTTAAATCTTCTCTAACCAAGGTTGGTCGTCCTTTCTGTGCGGGCAGCAGCTCGGGCCGCCCCTACCATTAAATTTAACCGTAATATTATACACCACCCCTTTGCAATGTGCAAGCCCCATAAACAGCGGAATTAACAGGTTCATCCCGCCTATCGGCGTCGCACCAGCCCAAAGCCTCCCCTGTGTAAGGGGTGTGGCGCCGCACCAACCAAAAGGCTCCCCTGTGTAAGGGGTAACAAAGTGGCGGCGCGGAAGTGAATGATATGCCGGTGGCATATCAGAGCCGCGCCGTGACCGAGCCGCAGCGAGAGGCTGGCAGCCGCAAGGCTGACTGAGGGGTTGATGGCAAATATCACGGCAATATTTTCATCTCGCTTATCGGCGTCGCGGAGCCTTTTACAAGGCTTAGCTAGTACGCCTACCCGGCGAGGGGTTACTTTTCTATGAAGAAAAGTAACCAAAAGTCACTCGGGGAGGACCCCGAGACCCCCGACGCGTCGGTACATCCCGTAAAATTGGGGTCCCCGCAAGGTCGTAAGACCTTGTGGGGAAAGGAGGATACACCGCAGCGGGGAGGGCTGCCCAGAGCAAAGCGCAGGGTCAGCCCGACTTAAGCGGAGGTTGTGTCCGACGCGACGACGCTTATAAGGTGCCGCAGGCGCATTTAATTCGGTTTCTGTAAATCGATAGCAGAAAGTCACACTGCCGAGCCTATGGGTTGAACAAGCAGCTACTTGCCCAGACGGCCCCTCCCCCGCCACGGGGGGAGGGGGAGGGGGCAAATACGCCGTGGCACCCTATAAGCACCGTTTAGCCTACGCTCCGGGAGGGCGCAGCGCTTCCGGGCGGGCGTTCCGGTGCGTCGGGGTCTTGGGGTTTACCCCAAGTCGCTTTTGGATTGGGCCCCCGCAAGGTCGTAAGACCTTGTGGGGAGAGGAGGGCGCACCGCAGCGGGGAGGGCCGCCCGAAGCAATGCATAGGGTCAGCTCGACTCAAGCGGAGGTTACGCCCGACGAGGCGATTCAAAAGTGCCACCCCGGCGGCAGCCATGCAATTTTCGCCCTTGCAAAAGGCCCGCCCGAAGCTTTGAGGCCCCGGGCGGTAAACTTGATGCTTGTTTTATTGTCTTGGGATACCCCTTTAGTAGTACAGCGTCCCGTTGCCCCACTCCAGCACATAAATATCCACCGTGCGCAGGCTGTTCAGGGCGCTTTCCCGGTAGGTCTCGTAGAACAGATCCACATCCACTCCCACCTCACCGGCCGCGAACCCGCCGGTGTCACTGGCCAGCGCGTAGCCGTACACAAAGCTGCCATCGCTGCTGCGGATATACAGCTTGGTGCCATAGGGGTACTCCTTGGGGTTCACGGCAATGGTACCGTAATAGCAGTACCCGCCGCTGCTGCCGTAGCTGTTCTCCCCAGCGGAATAGCCGGTCGCCTTCTGACCGGTCTTTACCTTCTCATAGCTCACCGGGATGCCATTGGCGTCCAGCGGGTACTGGTCGCTCCAGTCCAGCCGGGAGATCGCCGCGCCCCGCTGTCCTTCTATCACCAGGGCACTGCGGGGAGCTGCTATCTCCTTGGTGCTCACCAGCTCCCGGGAAACCAGGATATCTCCGCTCCACAGCTCTTCGTAGGTGTTTTCGGCCAGTCCGTTGGTCCCTTCGGTGATCAGCATGCTGCGGCCATTGCGCAGCAGGCTGCTGAATTTATAGACGGTATCGCAGGGGATGGCCACCTGCTCCTTTACTACCTTCTTTTCCACCCGCCGCACGGTGATGACATCACCATCTTCCAGCAAAGCGGAAAGCTCTTTATCGCAATAGTCGTTTTCCCCCAGCGTGACGCTGTTCTGCTCCAGCAGCTCCGCTACGGTGCCGCCGGTCACGGTGCAGGGGGTCACACGGCCGTCGGCCACCAGCGTAACCGAAACCCCTCGGCTGATGCTGACCCGGCTGTAAACCAGGGCCGTCTCCCGGGTGGTAACGGTATCATTTTCCTTTAGGGTGATGCCCGCACGGCTCAGCGCCTGCTCGGTGGGGTCACTGCGCAGCGCCAAGGTCACGCCGGTCTCGGCCCCATCGGCAATGTAAAGAATCTTGACATTTTCGGCCACAGCCCACAGCGACAGGCCAACCGCCACTGCCAGCCCCGCTGCGGTAAATGTCCGGCCCCGCAGCAGTTTCCCGGCGCGATGGAACCATGCGCCGAGCTTAAATTTACTCATCAAATTTCTCCTTTGGATCAAGTTCGGGTTGCATTATACAGGGTTTTCGCCACTTTGTCAAATCCCGTATCGTTTTCTTGTGGAAAGCTAACAAATTATCGGGCTTCTACAGAGGGCCAGCGGCCCGCAGGGCCGGCGGCTCCGCCGCCGGCCCTGCGGGCCCGCCCTCCGCCAGCTCTCCTCCAACCACTCATCCCCGGCTTCCGCCCGGCTCCCTGCCCCCTCTCTCCGCTTCTCCCAGCAGCTTTCCGGGTCCGGCGGCGGAGCGTTTCGGCTGCGCCGAAACCCGCAAGCTGCGCTTGCGGCATCCGCCTGCGGCGGGCGGCTCCGCCGCCCTCGCCAGCACAGCCCTCAGCACTGGTCCCTGGAGCGGAAAATCAGCGCCGCCAGCACCGAGAAAAGGATGGCCGCCGCAATGCCGGCCGCCCCCTTCTGCAGTCCCCCCACCAGAGCCCCCAGCAGGCCCTGCTCGGCTACCGCTTCCTTTACCCCGCGGGCCAGCAGGCTGCCAAAACCAGTCAGCGGCACCGTGGCCCCCGCCCCGGCAAAGTCGATCAGGGGCTGATACCAACCCAATGCCCCCAGCAGCACCCCAGCCACCACATAGCCGGAAAGGATCCGGGCCGGGGTCAGCTTGGTGCGGTCAATGAGAACCTGCCCAATAAGGCAGAGCGCCCCGCCCACCAGAAATGCGTACAGATACGGCAAAACAGCTTGCATTGTTCTTGTCCTCCTTTGGCGCGGCTTTGGAATCAGCCGCATATGTATGGCCCGGCCGTGACCCGGCGGTACGGCTTTGCGGGTTCCTGCATCCTGCGCGGGCCCGCCTCCTCCAGCCTTCCCCGGCACTTGCCCCAGGGACTCTCCTCGCAGCGGCGCTTTCTCCCTGCTTTCCCGCAGTCCTTGGCCGCAAATGGTCTCCCTGGCCCCGCCCGCTTCGCAGCCGGCCGGCCCGTAAAGATGCCTCCTCTTTTCTTTCTGCAGGGTCCCGGTTCGGGCGGCGGAGCGTTCCGGCTGCGCCGGAACCCGCGGGCTGCGCCCGCGGCGGCCGCCTGCGGCGGCCGGCTCCGCCGCCCGGTCCCACCCGCTTAACCCTCCGCGGTCAGGTGCAGCAGGTGCGCCACCCCGGGGATGGATTCCCCCTGCTGGCACGCCGTGGGAGACATGAGCGCCCCGGTGGCCATAAACAGAATATTTTTGTACTCTCCGCGCTGCATGGCCGGCAAAAAATGCGCGCACATCACCGCGGCGCTGCACCCGCACCCGGAGGCCCCGGCATCCACCTTTTGGCCCTCCCGATCGTACAGCATCAGTCCGCAGTCGGTATAGCGCGGCCGCAGATCGCAGCCTTCTTCCGCTGCCAGCCGCACCAGCAGGTCGCTGCCCACCTGCGCCAGGTCCCCGGTAATGATCTTGTCATAGTCAGCGGGGCCGGTGCCGGTATCGGCAAAGTACTGCCGCAGGGTATCCCAGGCGGCGGGCGCCATGGCAGCCCCCATGTTATTCAGGTCGGTGACCCCCAGATCCACCACCCGGCCAATGCAGACCTCCCAGATGCGGATGGCCCCGCTTTTGGCTACCAGTGCCGCACCGGAGGCCGTGGCGGTATGCTGGGCTGTCGGGGTCCTCACCCCACCGTAATTGAGGGGGAAACGGAACTGCCGCTCGCTGGAGCAAAAGTGAGAGGAGGTCACAGCCAGGGCCTTCTCCGCGGCGCCGCCCTCCACCAGCAGCGCCGCCAAAGTCAAGCTTTCAGCCATGGTGCTGCAGGCCCCATACAACCCCAAAAACGGTCTTCCCAGCTCCCGGACGGCATACGCCGAAGCTATGCACTGGTTGAGGAGATCTCCTCCCAGCACCACATCCACCTGTTCCGGGGCCGTCTGCCCCTTTTGCAGCGCCAATTCCATGGCCAGCTGCTGCATTTTGGTTTCGGCCTTTTCCCAGCTCTTTTCCCCAAAGCTGCTGTCCTCCACCGTCCGGTCAAATTCCGCGCCCAGCGGGCCTTCCTGCTCCAGGCGGCTGCCCACCGCCGCCACTGCCGCTATCGCGGCCGCTTTCTCCAGCCGGATGGTCCCGGCGCCTACTCGCTTTGCCATTGGTTTTCCTCCCATTTTCGCTTTTCCGCTCACCGCGGGTTTGCCGGGCGGCCCCGCAGGGGCGCGCAGCGCCCCATAGCCAGCCCCCAATGGGGGCCGGCTTCCCCCGGCCGCAGGCCGGGGCGGGGCCGCCCGCATCCCGCGCCCGGCACCGGGTTTACCCCAGCCCGAAAATAACCAGCACCAGCCCGTAAAGCACGCTGGCCACTGTGCCGTAAACAATGACCGGCCCGGCGATCACAAACAGTTTGGCGGCCAGGCCCAGCACCATCCCCTCGCTTTTGAACTCGATGGCGGGGGAGGACATGGCATTGGCAAAGCCGGTGATGGGCACCAAGGTGCCGGCCCCGGCGTACTTGGCCAGCCGCTGGTACCAGCCCAACCCGGTCGTTAAAACCGAGAGAAAGATGAGGGTAACTGAACACCAGGTCCCCGCTTCCTCCCGCCCCAGGCCAAGGCTGAGGCAGCACTGGGTAAGGGCCTGTCCCACCGCACAGATGAGACCGCCGACCACAAAAGCCATTGGCAGGCTGCGGCCGCTGCGGGTCGGGGGAGAACTCTCCTTGAGCATCTTGTCGTACTCTTTGGGGGTCATTGCCATAATCATCGCTCCTTTTCCGGCATTTGCGGATATTATGGGCAGAAATGGAGGATTTATCCGACGGGCACCTGCGACATGGGTTTTATTTTTTAGATGCAAATTTCATCTCGCCTGTCGGCGTCGCGGAGCCTTTGCAAAGGCGG
>CALERQ010000075.1 GCA_937907305.1 uncultured Clostridia bacterium
AATCCGCCCTGGAGGCTCTGCCCGGTGTCACCGCCGAGGTAAACCTGGCGAAAAACACCGCTACCCTCACCATGACCGAGCCCCACTCCGCCGAAGAGCTGACCGCCGCCGTGGAAGCCGCCGGTTACAAGGTGACAAGGATAGAATAATATGTTATAATAGCAGGGTATCCGCAGGGATGCCCTGCTATTTTATCCCTGCCGAAAGGAGTCCGCCCCATGAGTTTTCGTTCCATGACCCTCTCCACCATCATCAGCATTGCCGCCATTACCGTTGGCGGGGTGTTGGCCGCCGTGGGCATCGCCCGGCAGATCCGTCCCCTGGCCGTTGCGGGCATCGCGCTGGCCGCCGTGGGCGTCATCTTTTTTATCGTTGCCTTCATTCGTGCCTGGCGCTCCCTCAAACAGGATGAAAAACAAAAAGGAGGTCCCGAACGATGAGCTTATTCCGCGGCAGCGGCCGGCTGGAGCAAAAGCTGGCCCAAAACAACGACCCCATGAAGCAGAAAAAGCTGTGGGTCAAATCCTTCTACTGCGCGGCAGTGCTGGCCGCCTTGGGGCTCTTCTTCCTGCTGGCCCTAGGCAGCGAGTTTATCGTCTTTGCCTGTGTGCTGCTGGGCTGCGCGGCCTTTGTTTTTGTTGATGGCCTGGTGACCAAAAACCGCAAATAATCCCCCCTTGGAGAAGTGCGCCTGCGCTTCTCTTTTTTGAAAACAGCAAGAACAAATGTTTCATGTGAAACATTTTTGTCATTCGCTTTTTATGGGGAGGACAAAATTCCCCGTCGGTGCTATACTAAGAGCAGATTTTTAGGGGAGGTGCTTCATGGATCTGATCCGTATCGGTTCATTTTTAGCGGAACTGCGCCGCGAGAAGGGCTTGACCCAGCAGGCGCTGGGAGAACGGTTGGGCGTCACCAATAAGACTGTTTCCCGCTGGGAAACCGGCTGCTATCTGCCGGATGTGGAAATGCTCACGCTGCTCTCCAGGGAATTCGGTGTCAGCATCAATGAGCTCGTCGCCGGCGAACGGCTTGCCGCAGAGAAATTCAAAGAAGCCGCCGATACCAACCTCACCGAGGCGCTGGACCACAGTGCCTTCACGCTAAAGGAAAAACAGGCGTTCTTCAAGAAAAAGTGGCGGCGGGAGCATCGTTCCACCATCATTCTCTGCACCGCCGCACAGCTCGTCCTGATGATCGTATTAAGGATACGGCATGTCGAACCGGGGCTTTGCGGCACGGTGGGCGGTATGCTCGCCATTCTGTATTATGCGGTTCTCAATAACCGCATGATGGCCTATGTCGAGCGGAACACCTTCCCCCCTGTGCGGTAAGGGCTTTTGCCGCCCCACTATAATGTTCCCTATGTTTTCAGCGCCACCGCCCGGCCGCCCCATTCCCCAAGCAACCCTAAATACCCCTCCCCCGCTTTTTCACAGCCGGGGGAATATTTTTTACTAAAGCCCCTTGACATTCGCAAACTACTGAATATAATATAGTAGTGTAATATGTTTCAACAAGGAGGCAACTGCCTATGAACACCCAATATAAAAAAGGCGTGCTGGAGCTGTGCGTGCTGGCACTGCTGCACCGGCGGGATCACTACGGCTACGAAATCTCGGAAGTACTCTCGCAGCACATTGATATCGCCGATGGCACCGTTTACCCCATCCTGCGTAAGCTAAAGGCCGATGGCCTGCTGACCACCTACCTGCAGGAGGAAAGCGGCGGCCCGCCCCGCAAATACTACACCTTGACGGCCCTGGGCCGGGAAACCTACCGAACCGACCGTGCGGAATATCTGGCCTTCGCGCAGTCGGTAAAGAACCTGCTGGAGGAGGAAAAGAGCAATGACAAAGAATGAATTTATGGCGTAACTTTCCGCCGAACTGAACAAACGGAACATTGCCGATGCGGCGGATATCCTGGAGGAATACGAGCAGCACTTCACCTTTAAGCTGGCCGATGGCTTTACGGAGGAGGAGATCGCCGCCAAGCTGGGCGATCCCATTGGTCTGGCGGCGCAGTTCGGGCCCACTCCCCAAAAGAAAAAACGCCCCTCCGCCGTACTCACCTGGCTGTGGCTGGCCTGGGGCGATCTGTTCTACGGTCTCTTTGCCATCCTGCTGCTGGCCTGGGGCCTCGTGATGGTCAGCGCCGCCCTCAGCTTTGGCCTTGTCGGCATCTGTTACATCGGGGATCTCGGTCGCCTACCGTTTATCACGCTGCCGTATATGCCCTACTGGTGCGGCGCTATTTTGGGACTGGCTCTGCTGGCGCTGTGCGCGCTCACCGCGGCAGGCTGCGTTTGGTTCTTCGCGTTCCTGCGGCAGCTGCTCCGCTCCTACGGGCGGTTCCACCGCAATGCCCTGGCCCCATCTCATGGCGAAGCCGTACTCCCCGCCCTGCCCATCGCGCCGCTGTTCACCCCCAGGGCGAAACGCCGGCTGCGCAGTGTAGCACTGGTGGCACTGGCCCTGTTCGCTGTCTGCTTCATCCTCACCTATGTGGTGTGCAGCCTTTCCGCCGGCTCGCCGGAATTCTGGCACACCTGGGGCTGGTTCGGTTATTAAAAACCACACGCAAAAACGGCATCCCGCAGTGGGATGCCGCTCCTTTTTGCTTTCTCGGAATTAACGGTTGGGGTCTTCCGGCATCACAAGCGCCGCGATGATATATCCCAGCACACCGCTGCCGCCCGCCAGGCAAAAGATGATCCAGGCCAAACGAACCAGCGTGGGGTCAATATCAAAATACTCGGCGATGCCGCCGCAGACGCCGCAGATCTTCTTATCGCTCTCGGATTTGTGCAGACGTTTTCCATTGTAAGCCATCGTGTTTCCTCCTTTTGGGACACTTTAGTCCCCGATATAAATGTGCATGGCTTCCTTGACCTCTTTTACGGTCTCGTTGCCAATTTTGTTGGCTTTCTCGCTGCCGGTCAGGATGATATCCCGCACCTCGTCACGGTGGGCCTCATAGTAGGCGCGCTTCTCCCGGAAGGGCTCCAGCAGGTCATTAAGGGATGCCGCCAGCGCCTTTTTGCAGGCCACACAGCCAATGGCGCCCTTTTTGCAGCTCTCACAGATATTCTCATACTCGCCGCCGTTAAAGACCTTGTGGTACTTGCTCACTACGCAGATATCCGGATGGCCAGGGTCATCCTTCTTGATCCGGGAAGCATCGGTCACGGCGCTCATCACCTTTTTACGCACTTCCTCAGCGGGGTCGCTCAGGTAGATGGCATTGCCCAGGCTCTTGCCCATCTTGGCATTGCCGTCCAGGCCCATCAGGCGGGGACAGTCGGAAAGCATCATATCCGGCTCCACCAGCGTTTCACCGTACAGCTCGTTAAAGCGCCGGACGATCTTGCGGGTCATCTCCATATGGGGCTTCTGGTCCTCGCCCACCGGTACCAGGTTAGCCTTGCAGAAGGTGATATCCGCCGACTGGCTGACAGGATAACCCAAAAAGCCGTAGGTCATATCGTTGTAGCCGTAGTTGGCCGCCTCGGTCTTAATGGTGGGATTGTGCCGCAGGCTGTTTACCGAAACCAGCATGGAATAAAAAACCGTCAGCTCCCCGATGGAGGGGATGCGGCTCTGCTGGACCAGGGTGATCTTATTGGGGTCCAGGCCGACGGACAGGTTATCCATCGCCACCTCGTAGATGCTGTGCTCCAGCAGCTCCGGGTGCTCAAAGTGGGTGGTCAGGGCCTGGATATCGGCCAGCAGAATAAAGCTCTCGTACTCATCCTGTAATTTTACACGGTTCTGCAGGCTGCCCACATAGTGGCCCAGGTGCAGCTTTCCGGTGGTACGGTCGCCGGTCAGGATTCTCTTCTTTTCGGACATGGTGGTTCTTCCCCTCTCATTTTCAAGTGGTTCTGCCCTTTATCATAGCAGGGTACAGGACTTTTTGCAAGAGTATCCGCAAACGGCGGCCGGGCTTTTGCCCTTCCGGATAAGTGGGCAGGAAGGCAAAGGTGGGGGCCATATTCCCCTATGCGGAATACATGCGGACATAAAAGCAGTCTCCCCCGGCCGGGAGAGACTGCGGCTTATCTCACAAGGTTCAGCCCCACACATTGGGCTGCTGGTGGTTGGGATTATAGGTGACGGAAACGGGGCCCATCTCCTCGCCCGGACGCAGCAGACGCGCCATTACCACAAAGCGCTGGTTATCGGTATTGCCATAGAAGCGGGTACAGGTGGAAAGGGTCAGCAGCTTATCGCCGGAATTGACATCCACGCCAAAATTGTGGCGGGAACGGCTCTGCGCGCCGCTGATGACGCTATCAATATTGCCCTCGGCATTGATGTACCAGTCGGTGCCCTCGGTGTAGAAGCAGGCAAAGATAACAAACGCCATTTCCTCACTGGGGGTGGAATAGTAGATGTAGGGATACTGCTCCGCCCAGCTGGTGTAGTGGTAGCTCAGCAGCGATTCAAACATCTGCTGGCCGGCATAATAGGTGGAAGGAGCGGCGTTCCAACGGCAGTTCTTCCAGTTGTGCCCGTAGATGACATTGTTGCTGGAAAGACTGTCACCGCTGCCGAAGCGGGTCGCGGTCTGGGTCCACAGCACACCGTAGTAGCTCTGGCCGCGGTCCAGGCCACGGTGCAGGTAGTAGTGGTCCTCGCTGGCGTTCTGCAGCACCGGATAATTGATATTGGTGCCAGGGATCTTAAGCCAGGCCTTCACATCGCTGTTCAGCGACTGGTAGTAGCTCAGGTTGGAAGCACCGGTATTGCCGGTATAAACGCTGGCCTTAAAGTTCCCGCCGGTCTTGGTGGCAGCAAGGGCCCGGCCGCCGCTGCTCAGCTTTCCCCCTGTGCCGGGCAGCTCGGTGCTGTCGCTGGTGGAGGTGTTAGTGGTCTGGGCCGCTTTGATGGCCGCGGCTTTGGCAGCGTCCTCGGCGGCCTTTTTCAGAGCGGCTTCGGCTTCCTCGCTGACTTCGGCCACATAGGCAGTCAGGTCAGCCTCGGCGGCGGTACGGCTTTCCCGCAGGGCCTGCCGGGCGCTTTCCTGCTGCGCCTGCTGCAGATCGGCAGCCGTAGCCAGCGCATCAGCAAGAGCAGTATTGGCACGGGCGGTCACTATGCCGTTTACCCCCACGCCGATGACCGCGCACATTGCGGCTGCGGCTACTGCGGCAGTCACTCTTCTGCGGCGATATTTTTTAGCCCGCTGGGCTTTGGTTTCTTTGGTGGTTTCTGCCATAATGTTCTCCTTCTTCTCGGGTTTGTTGCCGGTTCCCGGCAGGTATGCCGGTTTATGGAGCCAGTATAGCATATTTTTTCCGCTTTGCAAAGGGCTTTCCTGCATTGGCTGCATTTCCCTGCACCGAATTCCCGCAAGGTGCCAGTTCGGGCCGCAGGCCGCTCCGGCTGCGCCGGAGCCAGCGGGCTCCGCCCGCTGAAATCGCCCTTCGGGCGATTTGGCCTGCGGCCCGCCCCCTGCGTACCCCGCGGCAAAACGCAAAGCACCCATCCCCGGGGGGACAGGTGCTTTTCTTTTACCTTCCTTAGTACCTCAGTATTCCTCCATCGGCTCGCCATCTAGCCCGGCAGCAATCTTCTTTTCCGTATCCTCCAGCATCTCCCGCCGCAGCGCCGTCAAGTAGGGAGAAAATTCCGCCTTATCCCAGCCGTAGGTGCGATTCAGCTCGTACTCCTCCGGGATCCAGGTCCCCAGCGGGGATTCATTATGCTGAATCACCGCCTCAAAATTATCAATGGCCTTGTAAATTTTCGCCTCGATGGTCTCCCGCGCCGCCATCTCCTCGTACAGGGCACGCATCTCCGCGGCATAGGGCTGCGGCAGGGTGGCTACCCAGTCATATAGCAGCTGTTCTTCCATCGCTTCGTTCGCCTCCGTTTTGCGGAAGGAGGGAATATCCCCGGTGAAAGCCTCCCCCAGGTCATGGATCAGCAGCATTTTGATTACCTTATCCATATCCGCCTCCGGGAATTCATCCCGCAGGAAATAGGCCATCAGCGCCGCGCGCCAGCAGTGCTCCGCCACGCTCTCATGCCGGCCGCCCGCGGTGTAGCAGTGCCGGGTGGTATCCTTCAGACGGTCGGCCACCGCCAGCGCGTCCAGCAGCTTTCTCGGTTCCATGTCATGCCCTCCTTACAGCAGCTTTTCGTACAGTCTGAACCATTTCAGCCCGTATGCCCCATAGCCCAGGTCCACGGTAGCGATATACCGGAACCCACAGCTTTCATACAGCTTTATCGCCGGGGTATTAATTTCGTGCACATCCAGTCGCAATGCCTTCTTGCCCTGTTGGCGGGCCCACTGCTCTGCGTATTCCAGCAGGGCCCGGCCCACCCCGCCGCCGCGGCAGTCCGGCCGCACCGCAAAGGTATAGATCGTCAGCTGCTCCTGCTCCTCCAGCGGAAGCTGCCAGGGGGCGCTGCGGGCGTTTCGTTCCTGTTCCTCCCGCAGCATCATGGTACCGATGATTTCCCCTTCTTCCTCCGCCACAAAGAGCTCCCCCGCGGCCTCGCCCATTTCGGCATCCCGCCGGGTAGGGTAATCCCCCTTGGCCCAGCCGGGGTAGTTTTCTCCCGCTTCCAGCGTATCACACACGGCATCATACAGGGCCGCCACCGCTGTGATGTCCTCTTTTTTCGCTTTTCTTACCTGCATTTCGGTTCCTTTCCGGGTCTTTTTTCTCCATTGTAGCCGTTTCGCCGCCCTGCCGCAAGCCCCTTTTGCGCCGTACTGCTTGCTACTTCCCGGCAAATTCGCTATAATAGTATAATTAAGGTATTAGCACCTTTTTCACTTTGCAAAAGGCACAGGCACCGGGCCGCAGGCCAAACCGTCCTCCGGACGGTTTCAGCGGGCTGCGCCCGCTGCGGCGGCTCCGCCGCCGGGCCTGCGGCCCGCACCCGCCCCTATCCCCACACATCCCCTGCCAACCCCA
>CALERQ010000076.1 GCA_937907305.1 uncultured Clostridia bacterium
GGGCAATTTGGGGGTCTGCCCAGCGGGAACCTGCCTCCCACCAGCACCTTGAAAACTGAATATGACTGAAATGAAACTTTCCCCTGCAAAAGGTTTTGCAGGGGGAGAGGAACCAGGGAATTATTTGCGCTCGGTCATGGAGCAGTCAAAATCGGAAAGACGCTCCGCGCCGGTGGCAAAGAGATCCAGCGCCAGAGAGACGGGCTTTTCCTCCAGCGCGATGTGGTTTTCCTCCGCTTCCGCGGCGATCTCACGGGCTTTTTTGGCGACCGCTACCACGAATTTATAGTAGCTCTCGCCGGGTTTCAGGATCTGGGTCATAGCGGGTCTAAGCATTGTTCAGCACCTCTTGTATAAATGATTGATTGAATTTTTTGCTCCAGCGGGCGGAGCGGATAATTTCCGCCAGGCGGCGGGCCGCGGTTTCCACTTCATCATTGACCACGATGTAATCGTAATCCAGCGCCATTTCGATCTCGGCCCGGCCCTTTTCCAGCCGCGCGGAGATCTCCTCGGGGGATTCGGTGCCCCGGCCGATGAGACGCTTTTTCAGCTCCTCAAAGGAGGGCGGCACCACGAAGATGGAAAGGGCGCTGGGGAACATGCGACGGATATGGCCGGCGCCGTTGGTTTCGATCTCCAGGATGACATCGTGGCCCTTTTTCAGCTCCTCCTCGATGGGTCCGCGGGGGGAGCCGTAGTAGTTGCCGTTGTAGATGTTATATTCCAGCACGCCGTCATTGGCGATAAGCTGCTCAAATTCTTCCCGGGAAATGAAGTGGTAATGCACGCCATCCACTTCGCCGGGGCGGGGGGCGCGGGTGGTGGCCGAAACCGAGAGCACCGCGGGCGGGTCGTCCTCAAAGTAGCGCTGGAGGATGGTGCCCTTGCCGGCGCCGGAGGGCCCGGAGAAAACCACCAGGATGCCATGCTCCTTGGGAGCGGTGTAGCTGCCGATCATGCCTGGCCCTCCATTTCTTCCTCGTCCTCATAGTCCACTACGCGGTTGGCCACCGTTTCCGGCTGGACGGCCGAAAGGATGACATGGTCGCTATCGGTGATGAGAACGGCGCGGGTGCGGCGGCCGTAGGTGGCATCGATGAGGGTGCCGCGGTCGCGGGAATCCTGGATGATGCGCTTGATGGGGGCGGATTCCGGGCTGACGATGGCGATAAGGCGATTGGCCGAGACCATATTGCCGAAGCCGATATTGATGAGTTTCATGGGGTTTTACACGACCTTTCGCTTATTCAATGTTCTGGATCTGCTCGCGGATCTTTTCCAGCTCGCTCTTCATTTCCACCACATGGCCGGCAATGGCGGTATCGCTGCACTTGCTGCCGATGGTATTGGTCTCGCGGTTCATCTCCTGCACCAGAAAGTCCAGCTTGCGGCCCACCGGCTCGGTGCTTTCCATAATTTTGCGGAGCTGGGCGAAGTGGCTGCGCAGCCGCACCGTTTCCTCATCCACCGCCAGGCGGTCGGCGATGATGCCGACTTCGGTGAGGATGCGGTTTTCATCCGGTACGGCGCCGTTCAGGAGCTCGGTGAGCTTGGCGGTGAGACGGGCCCGGTATTCCGCCACCGTTTGGGGGGAGCGTTCCTCCACAAAGGCGAGGTGCTCTTCCATGGTGAGCAGCCGGGAGAGGACATCGGCCTTGAGGCGTTCGCCCTCCGTTTCCCGCATAGCCACGAACTGCTCCAGTGCCTTTTGCAGAACAGAGAGGACATCGGCGGCCAGCTCCTCCTCATCCTCCTCGCCGCGGCACAGGGTAAAGATATCCGGCAGGCGGCAGACGGTGGAAAGGGTGAGGTCATCCGGCAGGGCGTATTCCTCCCCCAGGGCCCGCAGGGCGGTGATGTACTGCCCGGCCAGGGCATGATCCACGGCGACGGAGGTATTGCGGCTTTCCACCGTTTGCAGGGTGAGGGCGACCTCCACCTTGCCGCGGGAAATGGCGCTTTGCAGGGCGCGCTTGAGGCGATCCTCCAAAAAGGCGCAGCCGCGCGGGGCCCGGCAGGAAAACTCGAAGTAGCGGTGATTGACGGAACGGATCTCGACGGTGATGCTGCGGCCGTGCAGAAGCTGCTGATCCCGCCCGTAGCCGGTCATACTGCGTATCATGGCAAAAATCCTGACCTTTCAGATGAAATAATGGGAAGGGCATATTAACCCTATTCTTCTATCTTAATATTCTACCACACCAAAGGCGGGCCGTCAATGAAAAGGGGGCGCTTTTGGCGGGGATTTGGCGGGGGACAGGCCGAAAAAGCTCCGCCATTCCGGAAGGGAACAGCGGAGC
>CALERQ010000077.1 GCA_937907305.1 uncultured Clostridia bacterium
GTAAGTCCATTGCGGATGGTGCCCAACAGCAACACCGCAACCGCCGTACCCGCCAGGGCCGCGCTGCCGCCGTGAAGCGGCGTACCACCCAAGATGACCGCTGTGATGGCATCCATCTCCATATTAAGGCCGGCATTGGGTTCGGCGGAATTAAGGCGGGCAGAGATAATGATTCCGGCCAGGGCAGCCAGGAAACCCATCACAGCAAAGGTGCTGATTCGCCAGGCACCGGTGCGCACCCCACAGCGCCGCAGCGCCGCCGGGTTGCCGCCCAGCGTAGTGATGTAATGTCCCCAACGCATCTTATAAAGGAGCGGGATAGAAAGGAGCAGCACCAATAGAGCCATGTATACGCCGCTTTCCACCTGGAAGATATCCCCGCCACCAAAAGACCGGTAGGCAGCAGGCAGCTTACTGACCGGGGTGCCACGGGTAAC
The DNA here is from genome assembly GCA_937907305.1 of uncultured Clostridia bacterium. GTDB lineage: Bacteria > Bacillota > Clostridia > Oscillospirales > Ruminococcaceae > Angelakisella. The sequence continues at coordinate 438 of CALERQ010000077.1, forward strand.
GATGAGGGCCAAGCCACGGTACAAAAACGAAGTACCCAAAGTGATGATAAACGCGTTGATGCCGGTAAGATGGATGAGCGCGCCATTGATAAGGCCCATAAGGGTCCCGGAAAGCAAGCCGACGAGGATAGCCGCCCAAACCGGGATATTCTGCTTCATACAGAGGGCAGTAAAGATAGCAGATAGAGACAGAATGGAACCAACCGAAAGATCGATGCCGCCGGAGGCGATGACGAAGGTCATGCCTATGGCAAGTAATAGCTTAAAGGAATTGGCCTCCAAAATATTGATAAGATTCCTGCCGGTAAAGAAGATGCCGGTACGCAGGCTGAGGAACAGTCCCAGCAGGAGGCAAAAGCCAATAAGCATCCATAGGGTAGCGTAGCGGCGGAAAAAGCGCTTCATTCGGCCACCCCCTGTTCCCGCTCCAGGATAAGATGGTGCAGTTCTTCCGGAGAGGAATCCTGTGTCATGATATCGGCAATACAGCGACCGGCACGCATAACAAAAATACGGTCCGCAATACCGAATACCTGGTAGATATCGTGGCTGACGATGAGGAGGGTATGGCCCTCCTGCCGCAGGCGGCGCAGCAGCTGCATGGTCTGGTGAGATTCCCGGATGCCCATAGCGGCGGTGGGTTCATCCAATAGAAGCAAACGGCCGGGCTGCAGCATGGCACGGGCAGTGGCAATGCCCTGGCGCTGGCCGCCGGAAAGTACCCGGACCGGCTGGGTGAGATCTGGGATTTTGATCTCCAGTCGCTTCAGCAAATCGGCGGCTTCCCATTCCATACGGCGGCGGTCCAGGAAAGGACCGCGCATCCGCTCGTGACCAAGAAAGATATTCTCATAACTGTTTTTCCAATCGTCCAGGGAAAGATCCTGATAGACGGTGCGAATGCCCATCTGCAAGGCCTGTGCGATGGTAAGGCGAGTGTGTTCCCTGCCTTCCACCGTGATGGTGCCTGCATCCGGTGCGAGATTGCCGGAAAGGAGCTTGATAAGGGTAGATTTCCCGGAGCCGTTATCACCGACAATCGCAGTGACGAGGCCCTGCTGCACAGAAAGGGAAACATCGAATAAAGCAGAGATGGGGCCGAATGATTTGCTTATTCCGTTTACTGATACAATATCGTTCACCGCCGCACCTCCTGCCCGAAAAATCGAAATTAGATATATCGTAGCATTTTTTGCGTTATCCGTCAATGAGACAAACGCACATTTCATAAATGCCGATTGCCATTCCGCTATAACGAACATGGTGCTAAAAATGCATAAAGAAAAAGCCGCAGCTACTGCCACGGCTCTTTGCTGTATTATAATTATTCAGCCGCCAGTGCGTACTTCTGGCGGAAGGAACGGTAGTCATGGTCGAAGGTCTCCCCACTGCCGCGGATACTTTGCAAAACCTCGTGGCGATGGAGGTTATGATCAACACCCTCTATCATACAGCAGGCGATATTGGAGCAGTGATCGCTGACGCGCTCCAGATCGGTGAGAAGATCCGACCAGATGAAGCCGGCTTCGATGCCGCAGCTGCCCTGCTGCATCCGCCGGATATGGCGGGTGCGCATTTCTTCCTTGAGATCATCAATAACCTGCTCCAGCGGCTCCACCTGGCGGGCAGCTTGCACATTGCCTGATACAAAGGAATCATAAGCCAAAGCGGTAACTTCACGAACAGCGCCAGCCATGGTGGCATATTCCTGCCGGGCGGCCGCAGAGAATGCGATACCTTTTTGCTGCATTTCCTCGGCCGATTCCAAAATGTTTACGCTGTGGTCAGCAATGCGTTCAAAATCGCCAATGAGCCGCAGATATTCTGCCGCAATGGCACTGTCGCTCTCCCCTATCTTGCGGGCACTAAGTTTGACCAGGTAACTGCCGATGATATCCTCGTAGTGGTCAGTCTTGGCTTCATCCTCACGGATATGTTCGGCTGATTTTGGATTATAGGCGGTAATGGCATTCAAGCTTTCCCGCAGCGATTCCATCGAATAGCTGGCCATATCGGCGATAAGGGTGCGGCAACGCTCCAGTGCGAGAGCTGGAGTAGCCAGCAGGCGCTCGTCCAGTTCAGCTTCCCGCTGGGGCTGTTTTCCTTCCGGTACCAGCCGAAGAACCAGCTTTTCCAGCAGACCGCCCATGGGCAGCAGTACCGCAGTGCAAAGAATATTGAATATGGAATGGGCTACCGCAATACCCCATTCACTAGCGGCCTGCCCCAGCAACGCTGGAGCCGCCACGACACGAACAACATAAAACAAAATAATACCAACCGTTGCACCGATGACATTGAAGCTGAGGTGGACCAGTGCCGCCCGACGGGCATTTTTATTGGTGCCAATGGAAGAAAGCAGCGCCGTAACACAGGTGCCGATATTCTGTCCCATGATAATAGGGATAGCGGCACCATAGGTGACCTGCCCTGTGCTGGCCAGCGCCTGAAGAATACCCACCGACGCCGAGCTGGACTGTATGATTGCGGTAAGCACCGCACCGGCCAAAACGCCCAAAATAGGATTGGAGAAAAGGAGAAATAGCTGGCGGAACTGCGGAACATTGCGCAAACCGGAGACTGCCGAGGACATGGCCTCCATGCCAAACATAAGAGTGGCAAAGCCCAAAAGGATCATACCGGTATCCTTCTTTTTATCTGCCTTGCAGAACATATACAGAACGATACCGATGAGCGCCAATACCGGCGTAAAGGTGGAAGGCTTAAACATCTGCACCAAAAGGCTGCTGCCCTCAATACCGGAAAGGCTAAGAATCCATGCCGTGACGGTGGTGCCAATATTAGCGCCCATGATAACGCCGATGGACTGGCGCAGCGTCATTAAGCCCGAATTGACAAAGCCGACAACCATAACAGTCGTGGCCGAGGAGCTTTGAATGACAGCGGTGACACCAAGACCCGCCAGAAGGCCCATCAAGCGGTTCTGGGTCATCTTTTCCAACAAAGAACGCAGGCCGCTGCCTGCCCGACGCTCCAGGGCCTGCCCCATCAAGCTCATGCCGAAGAGAAACAGACAGAGACCGCCAATGAGATTCAACGCATTGAAAATAGTCATTTATATTATTCCTTTCCCTTATTCTCCTTTTTAACTAAGATAAGAATAGTAAAGAAAGGTCAAATGCATTATCAAGGCTTTGTAAAATCGATGTAAAGCGACTGTAAAAGTGAAGAGCCGCGCTATGGCGGCTCTTTTTTATGGGCAGATATTGAATCACATAAGCTGTT
>CALERQ010000078.1 GCA_937907305.1 uncultured Clostridia bacterium
AAAAAAGGGTCGATTTGGAGGTATTAGTGAAAGGACTTTTTCTCACCGGCAAAAAATTCTTTCCTGTCGGCCTCTCTCCCCGAACAACAAATCGAGAACCTTTTTGCCCCACCGGTCAAACAGGGGCGCCGGTCTAAATTTCCATCTTTCAGCAGACCTCATCGGGCAATTTGGGGGTCTGCCTCAGCGGGAACCTGCCTCCCACCAGCACCTTGAAAACTGAATAAAACTCACCGCTTTTCCTCTGCCTCCAGCGCCGCTTTTACAAAGCCGTAAAACAGCGGATGCGGGCGGTTGGGCCGGCTCTTGAATTCCGGATGGAACTGACACCCCACATACCACGGGTGGTCCTTGATCTCCACGATCTCCACCAGCGCCCCGTCCGGCGAGGTCCCGGCCAGCGTCAGGCCGTCCTTTTGCAGCTCACACCGGAAGTCATTGTTGAACTCATACCGGTGGCGGTGCCGCTCGCTGATCTCCTTTTCCCCGTACAGGGAAAGGGCCTGGCTCCCCTCCGCCAAAACGCAGGGATACCGCCCCAGCCGCATGGTGCCGCCTTTTTGGGTCACACCCACCTGCTCCGGCATCAGGGCAATGACCGGGTGCGCGGTAGAACCGGAAAATTCAGCGCTGTTGGCGTCCTGCCAGCCGGCCACATGCCGGGCAAATTCAATTACGGCGATCTGCATGCCAAGGCAGATGCCAAAGTAGGGGATCCCCTTTTCCCGGGCAAATTGGGCCGCCAGGATCATGCCCTCTATTCCCCGGTCGCCAAAGCCGCCCGGCACCAGTATGCCGCCGCAGCCGGCCAGGGTCTCCGCTATATTTTCCGGGGTCAAGTTTTCGGAATCCACCCAGCGGATCTCCACTTCGGCATCACAGGCCGTCCCGGCATGGAACAGCGCCTCCGCCACACTGAGATAAGCATCCCGCAGACCGGTATATTTCCCTACCAGAGCAATTTCCACCCGGCGGTGCACCCCTTTTATCTTCTCCACCATGGCTGTCCATTCGGTCATATCGGGGGTCCGTTCTCCCAGGCCCAGCCGGCGGCAGACGGCATCGCACAGGCCCTCTTTTTCCAGCAGCAGCGGCACTTCGTACAGGGTATGGGCCGTCACATTGGGGATGACACACCGTTCCTCCACATTGCAGAACAGGGCGATTTTATGCCGCACCTCTTCGGTGATGGGGGCCTCCGTCCGGCAAACCAGAATATCCGGCTGGATGCCCACCGAAAGAAGCTCCTTGACCGAATGCTGGGTGGGCTTGCTTTTCAGCTCTCCGCTGCCGGGGATGGAAACGATGAGCGGAACATGGATATACAGCACATTTTCCCGGCCCTTTTCCACCGCTACCTGCCGAATGGCCTCCAGATAGGGCTGACTTTCGATATCCCCCACCGTGCCGCCGATCTCGCTGATGACCACATCGGTATTGCCATCCTCCATGGCATAGATCCGCCGCTTGATCTCATCGGTGATATGGGGAATGATCTGTACCGTGCCGCCAAGGTACCCCCCCTGCCGCTCCCGGTTCAGCACCGTCCAAAAGATTTTGCCGGAGGAAACACTGGCATTGCCGTCCAGCGATTCATCCACAAACCGCTCGTAGTGGCCCAGGTCCAGGTCAGTCTCGGCGCCATCCTCGGTCACAAAGACCTCCCCGTGCTGATAGGGGCTCATGGTGCCGGGATCGACATTGAAATACGGGTCGAACTTCTGATTTTTGACCCGCAGGCCGCACTGCTTCAGCAATCTGCCCAGGGAAGCCGCGCAGATGCCCTTGCCCAAGCCCGAAACCACACCGCCGGTGACAAAAATGTACTTCATACTATTTTCACTCCTCACACAAATTTACCTTCGCTTTTGCCTTCGTTTGGCCGGAGCACGGTCGGTTTCCCGCGGCAGGATGACCGCGCGAAACCTTCGCGGGACTTTTCTCTTGAGGTCCCCGCAAGGCGGCCAAATAAAAAGCGCCCGCCAAAAATGGGGTCAGCGAAGCCTGCCGCCTGACAGGACGGAACGCTGCCGCTCTTTTGGGGGTGCGTGGGTGCCGCGGCCGGAGGGCCGGCCCGCCCTAAAAAACAGTTTAGATTATACCGCTGCAAGTGTCGGCAGTCAATGCTGCATATTGGCAGAGATTTTTCCCCTGTTCCGGCGGTTTATTGGCGGGAAAAGAGAAAATGCGAAAGCGGCGAAAATATTTCTTGCAATACGGCGGGAGATGCGATATGATAGAGTCGATCCCCCCTGTGGGGGTCATTTTATTTTGGGCAAAAAACTCCCCCGGCAGCGGCACATGGCTTCCGGGGGCGTGTTTTTTACAGGTCGATCTGCTCAAAGTTTTTTTGTGCCTTTCGGCAGCTGAGGGCGGTCATCCCCACAAAGAGCAGCACCCCTGCCGCCAGCACGATGAGCTGCATCCCAAAGCCCTCGGTCTGGGAGTTCATCGCCGCCATGCCGGGGAAATGATGCAGGGCCTCCGCCAGGCAGATGACCGCAAACCCGGCGACGCTATACAGGATAAACGGCTTACCCAGCCCATAGGCCGTGCGGAAAAAACCGCCGAGAAAAACGCTGTTAAACAGGGCGAAGAGGATGAGCAGCCAGCCCAGGTAAGCAAAGTTCGCGTTCATCATGGCATTTTGGGTGTAGACGGCGGCCTCCCGCAGGGCAGTCAGCCGCACCGCGGTAAGCACCGCGCACAGCAGCCAGCCCAGAAGCTCGATGAGGACGCAGAAGGCGTACTTGGCCCGGACGACATCCTGCTTTTTGCAGGGCAGCAGCGCCGTATACAGGATATCATTGCTTTCCCTCGCCATCTGGAAGGTGTAGAAGATGCCCAGCGTGATGAAGAATCCCCCCACCAAAATGGGATAGCCGGGGATCAGGGTCATAAGGGCAAAGGCCAAAAAGAAATAGGTGATGGGCGCGGCGGTAAGCCGCAGCTCCTTTTTCAGCAGCTTGTTCATGCTTCTCCCTCCTTTTCCAGGTGCACCATGATCTCCTCCAGCGTGGGTTCCTCCACCGGCCACTCCTCAAACAGCGGGGCCTTTTCCCGGCGGACGAGCAGGGTATCGCCGGCTTTTTCCCGGCAGCGGCCCAGCACCGCCGCCTGCTGTTCGGCGGTCAGCGCGCCCTGCTGGCGGAGCAGCCGGTAGCTCTGCTGGAATTCCCCGATGGGCCCGGTGGCCAGAATTTCGCCCTTTTGGATGTAGGTGATATCATCGGCGCACTTTTCCAGATCGGAGGTGATGTGGGTGGAAAACAGGATGGCCACGCCCTCCTCCGCCAGCCGCAGGAAAATTTCCAGCAGCTCCTCGCGGGAAACGGGGTCCAGCCCGCTGGTGGGTTCATCCAGCAGCAGCAGCTTGGCGTGGTGGGAAAGGGCCAGCGTCAGCAGAAATTTGACCTTCATGCCCTCGCTGAGCTCCCGCAGGCACTTGCTCTCATCCAGCGAAAAGCGCTGAAGATAATTCCGGTAGGCGGCGTCATCCCAGCCGGGATAAAAGGAGGCCGTCATGCGGGCGATCTCCCCGACCCGGCGGCGCTGATAGTAGCTGGTGTCCCCGGCCGCGTAGCCGATCTGTTCCTTGATCCGCTGTTCGTTTTGGGCAAAGGGCAGCCCAAAGTAGCTGATCTCCCCGGCATCGGGATGGACCAGCCCCAGGATGGATTTGAGGGTGGTGGTTTTACCGGCGCCATTGCGGCCGATGAACCCCATGATGCGGCCCGCCTCCAGCGAGAAGCTGACCTCCCGCAGGGTAAAGGCAGGGTATTTTTTGCACAGGCCCCGCACCTGCAATACGGTATTATTCATGTGGTTTCCTCCTTTTTGCGGGCCAGCAGCCCCTGGTAAACATCGGTGACCATGGTGCTGATGACCGCTTCCTCCAGATTGAGATAGCCGGTGACCAGCATACTGGCAATGCCGTGAATGAAGATCCACAGCTCGATGTGCAGCGTATAGGCGGCCTGTTCCTCCAGCCCGGTGTTTTTCATAATAAGGCCGATGATCCGGCGGGTCAGCTCATCCTCCGCGGGCTGCGGCTCGCCGGTCCTATCCCGCATAAAAAGCTCCTTGAAGAGCTGGGGTTCCCGGCGGGCAAAGCTGATGTAGGCCATGCCGGAGGCCTTGTAGGGCGGGTACTGGCCCTCCCTCATGTGCTGCTCGATCCAGCGGTTGTACTCGGCGTAGCCGGCGGCAAGGACATCGTGCTGCAGCGCCCCCATGCTGCTGTAATTGCTGAAAATGGGCTGGGTGGAACACCCCAGCGCCGCGGCAACGGCCCGGGCGTTCACCGCCTCCATCCCCTTTTGACGCAAAATTTCCAGCGCGGCGGCGATGATCTCCTCTTTGGTCACCTTTACTTTGGGCGGCATAGCGGTCTCCTTTCCGATAGCTTATGTTATATATCGTATGTTATTATACAATCGCCTTCCCTTTTTGTCAAGGCCCGGCGGGAACTTTTCCCCGGGGCGGTTCCCCCTTTCCCCGCATGTGAATAGCATGGGATGGGAGCCTCCCCTTAGCGCGCTCCCGGAAAGGTTATGAGAATTATGGAGTTTTTTCATCTTGATGATATGACCCCCGGCCAGCAGGCCGAGGTACTGGAGCTGCGCACCGAAAGCCGGATGCGCCGGCGGCTTTTGGACCTGGGGCTGGTGCCGGGCACCCGGGTGGAATGTGTGGGGCAAAGCCCCGGCGGCGACCCCAAGGCGTATCTTATCCGGGGGGCGGCGGTAGCCATCCGCAGCGAGGATGCCAGGACCGTAATGATGCGGCGGGAGGTGGTGTGATGGCCCGCCGAACCGAAGTGCCGCCGGGGGAGGTCATCACCATAGCCATGGCCGGCAACCCCAATGTGGGCAAAAGCACGCTGTTCAACGCGGTGACCGGCCTGAACCAGCACACCGGCAACTGGCCCGGCAAAACGGTGGCCAGCGCCGAAGGGCTCTGCCGGCACGGCGGAAAAACCTACCGCCTGGTGGATCTGCCCGGTACTTATTCGCTGCTGGCCCATTCCGCGGAGGAGGAAGTGGCCCGGAATTTCCTGTGCTTTTCCCGGCCGGAGGCGGTGTGCATCGTCTGCGACGCCACCTGCCTGGAACGGAATCTTAACCTGGTTTTTCAGACTTTGGAGATCACCCCGCGGGCGGCCATCTGCCTGAACCTGATGGACGAAGCCAAAAAGCGGAAGCTGCGCATAGAGCCTGCCCGGCTGGAGGCGCTGCTGGGGGTGCCGGTGATGGGCTGCACCGCCCGGCAGAAAAACGCCCCGGTGCGGCTTTTCTCCCTGCTGGAGCGGGCCACCGAGAACGGAGAGAAAAGACGGCCCTTTATGCCTCGGTACCCGGAGGAAATAGAAAAGGCACTGGCCCCGGTGTGCCGGGTGCTGCAAAAAAAGGACTGCCGGGGGCTTGCTCCCCGGTGGGTGGCGCTGCGGCTGCTGGAGGGCGACCCCGCCCTGATGGAGGAGCTGGACC
>CALERQ010000079.1 GCA_937907305.1 uncultured Clostridia bacterium
CCGCAGGGCGTCCCGGCTCCGCCGGGACTTATGCGGCTTCGCCGCCCCGCCCGCCTGCGGCGGGCTGCCCTGCGGGCGCCCGGGCCGGGATGCGGCAGGGACCTGGTTATTTGCTGCCGGAAAGCCCGGATTTTATGCGAATTGTGCATTGTTTACCGGGTGGGATTATGGTATACTGAACTATTAGCGAAGGGGGAACAAAAACCATGCGCATCACCGGGATAGAAACCACCAAAAAGGGCCGCTATGCCCTGATGGTGGATGGCGAATTTGCCTTTTCGCTGCACCGGGATACCTTCCTGCTGTGCCCCTGGCTGCAAAAGGGAGCCGAGGTGACGCCGGAGCGGCTGGAAGCCCTGCGGCAGGAGGACGAACTGCACAGCGCCCGGGAACGGGCTTTGGATCTCCTTTCGGCGGCGGAGCAGACCAGCGGCACCCTGCGGCAGAAGCTGCTGCGCTGGTATGGCGAAGAGGCTGTGGAAGCCGCGGTGCTCCGCATGGAGGAGCTGGGGCTCATCAATGACCTGGACTACGGCCGGCGGTACGCGGCGGACGCGGTGAATCTGCGGGGCTGGCCCCGGAGAAGGATCGCCATGGAGCTGCAAAAAAAGGGCGTCCCGGAGGAAGTCATCGAGGAGGCCCTGGCCGATATCACCGAGGAAACAGAAATAGAAACGGCCTGCCGCCTGCTGGAGGGGCCGTACCGCGGAAAGCTGCGGGACCGCAAGGAGCGGGACAAGGTGAAAGCCGCCCTGCAGCGCCGGGGATTCTCCTACGAGGTGATACGGCAGGCGGTGAGCCGGGTGCTGGAAAATCTGCCGGAGACAGAACCGGAGCCGGAGGAAGCGCCGGAAACCGGGGATAGGCGGGAGGAGCTGCTTGCCCTCATCCGGAAGAAATACGCGAAGAACATGGCCGACCGGGCCGGGATGGAAAAGACCATCACGGCGCTGTACCGGCGGGGGTACCCGCTGGAGGAGATAAAGGCGGCGATGGCAGCGGTGCTGGAAAACCTGCCGGAGGGCAGGGAAGTACTAGAGCCGGAGGAAGCGCCGGAAACCGGGGATAGGCAGCAGGAGTTGCTTGCCCTCATCCGGAAGAAATACGCGAAGAACATGGCCGACCGGGCCGGGATGGAGAAGACCATCGCGGCGTTGTACCGGCGGGGGTACCCGCTGGAGGCAATAAAGGCGGCGATGAATACGATACTGGAGCAGGAGGAAAACTGCCGTGACGATTAAAGTGGGAATGATCTCGCTGGGATGCAGCAAAAACCAGGTGGACGCCGAGCGCCTGCTGGCGATGCTGGCCGGGGATGGATTTACGATCTGCAATGATATGGCCGAGTGTGACGCGGTGATCGTGAACACCTGCGGTTTTATTGAGGACGCCAAGAAGGAGTCCATTGACACGATACTGGAGTGCTGCGCCGCCAAGGGCGAGGGCAGCCTGAAATGCGTGGCGGTGACCGGCTGCCTGGCCGAGCGCTACCGCGAGGAGCTGGCCCGTGAGATCCCCGAAGCGGATGTGGTGCTGGGGATCGGCAGCAACGGAAAGATAGGCGAAGCGATACGGAAGGCTGTAATGGGCGAGCACTTTACGGAATACGGCGAGAAGGAATCCCTTTCGATGGAAGGGGAGCGGATGCTGGCCAATGAGCCGTGGTTTGCCTATGTGAAGGTGGCCGAGGGCTGCGATAACCGGTGCAGCTACTGCGCCATTCCGCTCATCCGGGGCCGGTTCCGCAGCAGACCCATGGACAATGTGATAGAAGAGTGCAGGGAGCTGGCCGCCCGCGGCGTGACGGAACTGAACCTGGTGGCACAGGATACCACCCGTTATGGCGAGGACCTGTACGGCGAGAGCCGCCTGCCGGAGCTGATCGACGCGGTGTGCGGGATAGAGGGGGTGCACTGGGGATGCATCCTGTACTGCTACCCCGACCGTGTGACCGATAAACTGATCGACACCATAGCCCGCCAGCCCAAGGCGGTGCATTACTTCGATATTCCGGTGCAGCACGCCAGCGCCCATGTGCTGCGGGATATGAACCGCCGGGGCGACCGGGAATCCATTACCGCGCTGTGCCAGAAAATCAGGGAGAGAATTCCCGATGTGGTGCTGAGAACGACGCTGATCGCCGGGTTCCCCACCGAAAGCGAGGAGGACTTTGCCGAGCTGTGCCGGCTGGTGGAGGAGGTGCGCTTTGACCGGCTGGGGTGCTTCGCTTACAGCCAGGAGGAGGATACCCCCGCCGCCGCGCTGGAGCAGATCCCCGAGGAGGTACGCCGCCGCCGGGCAGAGATCATTATGGAATTGCAGATGAGCGCGGCGTTTGACTTTGCCGACCGGTGCACCGGCCGCACGCTGGAGGTACTGGTGGAAGGCTGGGAGGACGGCCAATACTACGGCCGCAGCTACATGGATGCCCCGGATATTGATACCAGGGTGTACTTTACCAGCGAGGACGAAATAACACCCGGCAGCTATGTGCCGGTGCTGATCACCGATACCGACGGCTATGACCTCATCGGCATGGCGAAAGCGAAGGAGGACACAAAATGAACCTGCCCAATAAACTGACGATGCTGCGCATCATTCTCATTCCGGTCTTTCTGGTACTGGTGCTGGTGGAGAGCATCCCGATGCACTACCTGTGGGCGCTGGTGGTTTATCTGATCGCCTGCTTTACCGATACGCTGGATGGGCACATTGCCCGCAGCCGGGGCCTGGTGACCGACTTTGGCAAGCTGATGGACCCGCTGGCCGATAAGCTGCTGGTGATGAGCGCCCTGGTGGCCTTTATTCCGGTGGCCGATGTGCCGGTATGGGTGGTCGTGGTCATCCTGGCAAGAGAGTTTATGGTGACGAGCCTCAGGCTTATCGCGGCCGGCAAGGGCGTGGTGATCGCCGCCGATAAGTGGGGCAAGATCAAGACCATCAGCCAGATGATATGGCTGAACTACACCCTGCTGATGCTGTGGCTGTTCCCCGAAGCGGGCTGGGCCCACACCGTCTTTGTGGTGCTGATGGGCATAGTGGTGGCGACGACGGTGCTGAGCGGCGCTAACTATATGCTGAAGAACAAAGAGCTTTACAGCGACCGGTAAGGGTCGAATTGTGATACAAGGAGTAATATTATGCAGCTTTATAACAGTTTGAGCCACAAAAAAGAGGAATTTGTGCCCAACCACCCCGATATTGTGAAGATGTACACCTGCGGCCCCACGGTGTACCACTTTGCCCATATCGGCAACCTGCGCTCCTACATCATGGA
>CALERQ010000080.1 GCA_937907305.1 uncultured Clostridia bacterium
GGCTTCTCCCGGCAAAACGATCGCCACCAGTGTTTCTTCCAGTAGCATCCGCGTCAGACTTTCCACCTCGTACCGGATGTCCGGTCGATTTAGCTTAACGACCATATGCCGCGCGTACTCGTGCTACCAGGTTATCGATCCAGGCATACTGGTCAAACAGCATTCCATCCTGCTCATGGCCGGGGTACATATGATAGTTGGTCTTGATAGAACGCAGCCTAGTTAGGGAATCCACCATATCCATAAAATCACTGCTATACATATCGGTACGGCCGCAGCTCTGCACAAACAAGGTGTCTCCCGTAAAAATGGCATCTCCGCAGAAATAGGTCAAACAACCCGCGGTATGGCCAGGTGTTTCCCAAACGGTAAACTCCAGCTCATCCAGCTCTATCTTGTCTCCTTCTTTCAGCAGTCGGTCCGGTTGGAGAGTAACCGGGGCGCCAATGGCGGAAGCGCTGTAATTCTTGCGGGGGTCGCTTAGAAGCAGTACTTCCTTTTCCGCCGCCATCAGCTGGATTTCCGGATAATGCTCCTTGAGCCCCGGTACTGCACAGAAATGATCGTAATGGCCATGGGTCAGCAAAATCATTTTAGGTGTCAGGTGGTTCTCTTCTATTGCTTTGATAATATTTTCCGGTTCCATACCAGGGTCGATGACGGCACAGTTGCCTTTCTCACTGGCCACCAAATAGCAATTCGATGCAAAGCAATGCATCGGCACACTGATCACTTTCATTTTTCTGTCACTCCTTTTATTGATCCACCCGGCCGGTACGCATTTCATCTGTATCCAATATCAGCGTCACCGGTCCGTCATTCACAAGCGATACCTCCATATCTGCGCCAAACTGGCCCGTTTCTACATGGAGATCATGGTCCATCAGCTCTGCCAAAAACCGATTATACAATGGAATCGCCGTTTCCGGCCGGGCCGCAGCAATAAAGGAAGGCCGTTTGCCCTTTCGGCAGTCGCCATACAGCGTAAACTGCGAAACCACCAGTACCTCTCCTGCTACATCCTTCAGAGAAAGATTCATTTTATCATTTTCATCGGTAAAAACCCGCAGCCCAGCACACTTTTCAGCCAGGTAACTGCACAGCTCTGGAGTATCCCCTTCGGTTACCCCTAGCAGGATCAAAAAGCCTTTTCCGATTTTTCCTACCGTTTCGCCAGCTATACGAACCGATGCCTCACTGACTCTTTGTACGACCGCTCTCACGAAAGCACCGCCCTTTTCACCGAAGATACGCCGGGGATCCGGCTAAGATTATTGATAATGGTTTGCAACTGGTTCAGGTCACTGATACCGATGGAAACCTGAATACTGGTCTGACCGGTTTTCAGTTCTTTGGCCATTACCGAGTGAATAGGAACACGCATGTTCCCCAGCTGCACGCTTACATCCGCCAGTATACCGATCCGGTCCGATGCAAGAATATCTAGTGTGGATTTGAATGTCTCCTTCACCTTGCTGGCCCAGGTGGCATTTACCCACCGCTCCGGGTCTTCCCCGCGGCGACGGGCATTTACCACATTGGCGCAGTCGCACTTGTGAATGGACACCCCAAAACCACGAGTAATGAAGCCGACAATCTCATCACCAGGCAATGGATTACAGCACCGTGCAAATTTGATCAGGCAGCCATCCAGGCCTTCCACAATAACACCATTGGAAGCTTTTTGTGATGTCTTTTTTGCGGTTGGCGCCAGGGTCTGTTCCGGCTTGCGGTATAGGCGGATAAAATCATCTTTGACACGCGGCATGATCTTTTCCAGCGAAATACCACCATAACCGATAGAGGCATAAAAATCGTCTACTGTATTGTATTTTTGGCGGGTGGCTATATCCGCGATGAATTTCTCGCGCTCCTCCGGTGGCGGAGCAATCAGATTACGGCGCATTTCCTTCTCCAGCGCCAACTTGCCTTCAGCAATGTTCTCCTCCCGCTTTTCTTTTTTGAACCAGGAGCGGATTTTATTGCGGGCCTCACTGGTCTTTACGATCTTCAACCAGTCACGGCTGGGGCCGTTACTCTGGGTGGTGGAGGTAATGATCTCTACGATCATGCCGGTTTTCACCTTATAGTCCAGCGAAACCAACCGTCCATCCACCTTGGCGCCGATCATCTTATTACCAACCTCCGAGTGGATCGCATAGGCAAAGTCCACCACTGTGGAACCCTGCGGCAGCCGGATCACATCGCCGCGCGGCGTAAATACAAAAACTTCCTCCGGTGCAATATCGGTTTTGATGGATTTTACAATATCTTCTACATCATCAGAGTCCTTCTGCGATTCCAACAGCTGTCGAATCCACGCCAGGCGCTCATCCAGCGAATCTTTCCCTTCCATGCCAATCTTGTATTTCCAGTGCGCCGCAACACCGTATTCCGCCGTATAGTGCATATCCCAGGTGCGGATCTGCACTTCAAAAGGTACACCTTCTTTATCCAGCACAGTGGTGTGCAGCGATTGATACATGTTCTGCTTTGGGGTGGAGATATAGTCCTTAAACCGATTCGGGATCGGCCGCAGCATATCATGAATAATGCCCAATATGTTATAGCACTCCGGTACAGTATCCACTATAATGCGCACCGCATAAATATCATAGATTTCATCAAAGGAGCGGCCCTGAATATACATCTTGCGGTAGATGCCATAGATGCTCTTCACCCGTCCATCTATCTGTGCAGTCACATGCTCTTCTTCCAATCGGGCCTGAATTCGCTTGATAATATTGCTCAAGAACGCTTCCCGATCTTCTTTGCGCAGGGCCAGCTGCTGCTCTATCTCGTGGTAAGCCACCGGATCCAGGTGCTTCAGCGAGAGATCCTCCAGCTCTTCCTTGACGCTGCGAATACCCAGCCGGTGCGCTAGCGGCGCATAGATCTCCATCGTCTCCAGCGATTTGACCCGCTGCTTTTCAGGGATGCGGTAATCCAGCGTGCGCATGTTATGCAGCCGGTCTGCCAGCTTGATGATAACAACTCGAACATCCTTCGCCATGGCCAACAGCATTTTGCGTACATTTTCCGCCTGCTGCTCCGCCCGGCTGGAGTAAGGGATATTGGCGAGCTTTGTCACACCATCCACCAGTTCAGCAACATCGCCACCAAATTGCTTTTCTATATCCTCCAGCGTTACGGTAGTATCTTCCACCACATCATGCAGCAGTCCACCTATGATAGTATCCGAATCCATCCCCAGCCCTACCAGTATTACCGCTACTTCTATGGGATGGGAAATGTATGGGTCACCGGAAGAACGCATCTGCCCTTCGTGCGCCTTTTTTGCCAGCTCGTAGGCCGTTTTTATCCGCGGAATATCATAGGTCTTATTGGATTTTTCTATGGCATCCGCCAGTTTTTCATACAGGGCGTCCATCGCTCACCTATCCTTTCTGGAGCCTTCGGAAGGTTTGGGAGTGTTCCAGCTCCACCTTCTTTTCTCCGTTTTTTATCGCAAAGCCTTCCGGCTGCATATCCTCCATCAGTTCTAACTCTCGCATAATTTGCAGCGCCGCCAAATGCTTAAAGTAGGTATATCCATCCAGCTTTTTTCGCAATATGTAGTACATTCCGTCCGTTCCGGTCTTTATGGGGCTGTTATCCCGCAGATAACGGTACACTCCTGCCAGGTCGTTCCGGGTAAAGACTTCTGTGGCATCAGCAGCTTCTTCTCCGCGCATCACCGCCTCAAAGGCCGCTGCTGCACGCAGGTTCTCTCCCTGTCGCCAGCCTGTCGGATGCACATTGATGACCCGCACTGAAACCGTCTGCTGGTCATTAAAATCATTGATACTTAACGCACAGGCCACATCAATGCGGTCGCCAATTGAAAAGGGAAACTGCTTTACAGACATTCCGAAGTATACCATCGGTACTGTATACCGCCCAGCTGTTACCGACATGCGCAAATGATTGCCATTCCCAATAGAATTCACCGCCTGCACTGTCACACCAGATAGTAAAAAAGCCGGCGTGGGGTTTTCACATCCAAAAGGAGAAAGCCGGCTCATCTTCTCTACATTTGCCACGGTAATCTCCTCTGGTGCAATAGGGGCATCCAGCTTTACCGTATGCACCGGCATAATGGGATAATGCTCCGCCGCATATTCTTCCAGTGCGGCAACAAAAGCCGGAACATCCTCCTCCGCCAGTGTAAAGCCAGCAGCCATGGGGTGCCCACCAAATTTCTGCAACTTCTCACTGCATGCAGCAATGGCATCAATGATGCTAAAGCCCTCCACACTGCGGGCCGAACCCCTGGCAATGCCATTAGAACAGGAAATAATGATACAGGGCTTACGATAGCGTTCCAGCATCCGAGCTGCGGCAATCCCAATCACACCCAAATGCCAGTCATCTCCCACCAGCGTCAATATTCTATTGTGCAGCAGATCTGGCTTGCGGTGCAGCAACTCCCCCGCCTCCGCGGAGATATGCTCCTCCATACGGCGACGCTCCGCATTCAACTTTTCTATCTCCGCCGCAAGTGTCACTGCCTGTTCCTCATTTTGGGTCAGCAGCAGCTGTACCGCAGTATCTACACTCCCTATCCGCCCGGTCACATTGATGCGCGGCGCGAGCACAAAGGAGATGGTATCACTATTGCAGGCTGCCAAATCTGCTTTGGCGTTTTGTGCCAAAGCCAGCAATCCCGGCCGCTCTGTTTGGGCCAGCACCTCCAGCCCCAGCCGGGCCAAGGTGCGATTTTCCCCTTTCAGCGGTACCACATCAGCCAGTGTAGCGATTGCCACCAGGTCGCCATACTGTTCTAGTAGCAAATCCTGGGGATCCTCCCCCTGCATCTGCTGTTCCAACGCAGCAATCAACTTAAAAGCCATAGCGGCACCGCACAGGTACCGGCTGGGCGAACTGTCTTCCTCAAATGCGGAATTGACCAGCGCATCCGCGGGTGGTAGCTGCTGGGGCAGCGCGTGGTGGTCAGTCACCACTACCTCGATTCCAGCTTCTTTAGCGCGCTTGATCTCCTCCACGGCAGAAATGCCGTTATCCACAGTGATGATCAGCTCGATTCCGGAGGAAATGATCATCTCCATCGTTTTCATGGAAAGACCATAGCCTTCATTCAGCCGTTCCGGAATGTAATAGCACACATCAGCGCCTTCGCCCTCCAGGTACTCGTACAGCAACACCGTGGCGGTGATTCCATCGCAGTCATAGTCGCCAAAGACAAGAATTTTCTTTCCCTCGTCTATCGCCCTGCGCACAATCGTCACTGCTTTCTCCATATCATGCAGTTCCATGGGGTCGCACAGCGGTTGGGTGCAGTTCAAAAAGGCTTCGGCTGATACAGAATCCTTGATCCCGCGGGAAGCCAGCACCCGGCACAGGAACATCGGCAGAGGCCGGTTCTCAACGAACAACGCATCTGCTTTGGCAAAGTTCTCTTTCCACGCAAAAAATCTCATGACAGCCGGCCTCCTTTACAGTTTGATAAAATATTATAGCATATTTTGTCCAATTATTCAATCACCTGGTGGTGAGAATCGCTCGATCACCGCTCCCGCTGTATGGATCCCATCCACCGCTGAGCTCATGATGCCTCCGGCATAGCCGCCGCCTTCTCCACAGGGATAGATTCCATCCACCGAAACACTTTGCCTGTCCTCCCCGCGCAGAATGCGCACCGGCGAGGATGTGCGTGTCTCCGGCGCTGTCAGCACCGCATCCGAGATAGCATAGCCCTTTATTCGTCGGTCAAATATCGCCAATCCTTTTTTCATCTGTTCCGTCACAAAAGGAGGTAGTATTTTTGTAAAGTCACATGGCTTCACACCAATAGCGTAGGTTGGTTCCACTTTGCCCCACTCCGCCCCGGAATACCCCTGCATAAAATGTCCCACAGTCTGCGCTGGAGCACGGTAATCCCCCACAGCAGCATAGGCCCTTCGTTCTATTGCTTGCTGGAACCAGACCCCATCCAGTGGGTTTGGCCCATAGTCCCGATAATCCACCGAAACTACCAGCGCTGCATTGGCGTTTTTTCCATCTCGCCTGTGGTAGCTCATACCATTTGTCACTATCGTTTCCTGTTCGGAAGCCGCCGGCACCACCACACCGCCTGGACACATGCAGAAGGTATATACTGCCCGGCCGGTATCAGTCTCCCGTTCCGAGAGCTGGTATTCGGCATGTTCCAACTTGGGGTGCCCTGCATAGTCCCCATACATGGCATGGTCTATCGCTTCCTGTAGGTGCTCTATTCTGGCCCCTACGGAAAAAGGTTTCGCCTTTATTGCAATTCCCCGCTCCATGCAGCAGGCGAAAAGCGGTCTTGCCGCATTACCGGGTGCCAAAATCAGGCAGTCACAGGGGATCTCCTCTCCATTTGCAATGATACCGGAAAGTTTCCCATTATCCGTTATAATGTCCTCAGCAGCTGTATGGAAGCGTACCTCGCCTCCCATTGACACGATCTCTTGCCGGATTGCCACAACCACCTTTCGCAGCAGGTCCGTACCAATATGCGGTTTGGCAGCCGTTAGGATCTCTTTAGGCGCGCCATGTGCCACAAATTCCTCCAGTACCGCCCGGCAAAACCCATCATTGATGCGGGTCATCAGCTTCCCGTCAGAAAAGGTTCCTGCACCGCCTTCTCCAAACTGGATGTTAGAGCTCTCATCCAGCCGCTGCTCTCGCCAAAAGGCCTCTACATCCGCCACCCGCTCTTCCATGGGAGCACCTTGCTCCAGAATAACCGGCCGATATCCAGCCCGTGCCAGCATCAAGCCACAGAACATCCCCGCCGGTCCTAATCCAATAATCACCGGGCGGTGCTTCATCGGCTCCATCCCCGGCCGGAACTGCGGTTTATCTTCCCTCAGCAGGCGATACTTCGCATTTTCCCGTAGAGTGACGCCTTCTTTCAGCGTAGCCGCTATGGTATAGTTCAGCCTGATATTCTCCTTTTTGCGGGCATCTACGCTTTTCCGGTAAATATCCACAGCCAAAAGATCACTGCCTTTACACCGCAGGGTACGCAGCGCCTCTCGCCGGAAGTCAGCTTCCTCTTCCAGCGGTACAATTATATTGTTGATCAGATAAATACTCATAACGATCCCCCGGGAAAGAAAATTCAGCTCTGCCCATAAAAAGCAGAGCCGAATTTATCATTAAAATCAACTGGCTTTGGCGTCTACCGTCACACTGTATTCGCCCACCGCCCATACATAGCCTTTGGTTGGCGCATAGATAGAAACCGGCATCTCGTATTTTCCGGCACGCGTTCTCATGTCGGAAAGATCGACTTTCACTACAAAGTCTCCCGCCGCTATTCCGCTGATGATACTCTTTTTGCCCAAAACATACACACGCAAAGCGCTTTCCTCCACTGTCACCGTAAAGCCCTCTGGCACATTCACCAGCTGGAAGTTCTTTAGGCTCAAATTGGTGGAAGCAAGATCATCCGCCTCAAAAGACACTGTCACGATCTCTATATCATCCATATCGGTAAAGCCTTCTGGCAGCTGCACGGCAAAGTCCATTTGCGAGGAGGTCAATAGGTTCATCTGCTTAAAGTCGATATACCCCAATACCAAACTGGAATGATTGCGCAGCACGGAATCCTCCGCCGCCACTGTGATGGAATCCACTGAAAGACTGTACGAAAGCTCCTCCACGGGGAAGTTTTCCGGTACATTCAGGAAGGAAACCGTCAGCGGCAGAGTGGCCACCCGCTTGACCGGGATGGTCACCGCTACACTGCTTACATCCTGGTGGAAGTAGGTGATTTCCTCCGTCTCCAGCTTATTGCCTTCGGCATCATAATAAGTGATCTTGGAATTCTGCTGCTGGGTACTGCTTACCTCCCGGCTGAAGTCCACTTCGATCACTGCACGCTCTACACGGGAGATGAGACTTTCCGCGCCGCTCACTTCCACAGTAGAAGGCTCCAGTACTATCTCATTTTCCGGGGCAATGTAGTTGGCCGGGGTCGTCAGTCCGGTAATGTCCGCCTGGATCTGCAAAAGTTTTGTGGTTCTGGCCTCAAAGGTCAAAGTCACCGTGGAGGGAGAAATCGATGTTACCGTATAGCTTCTGGTGCCGTTATCACTCACCACCAGCGGCACCTCATAGGTACCAGGCTCGGTAATCGCGGATGCATCGGCAACCACCCGCACATTTTCCGGGCCATAGCTGCCTATTTCAAACTGCTTGCCGTCCAGCACCAGCGAAACCTTGGTCTCCGCGCCATCTACCACCTCCAGCATCGCGCTGGTTGGGATATCCACCGTAATGGGAACATCTTTTATCGCTTTTGTGATCTCCGGTGCCGCCAGCATAGCAGCCATCCACACAAAAAACGCAATAACGATCGAAAGGATAATCCTCAGCGTCTTAGGGCGATCCGCCGCCTGCTGGACCGATTCATTTTGATTCTTGTTCATGGCCATTTCTCCTGAAAATGCTCATCAGCGTATCCATCGCGCTGCCTTTCTTTGCTTCCTGCTCAGAAAGCAGCTCGTCACACAGAATCGAATTAAGACTGTTTACCGTCAAACGCAGGTTCAGCTTTCCGTCCTTGGCCACCGAGATCGCACCTGTTTCCTCCGAAACGATCACGATCAGCGCATCGCTGACCTCCGACATCCCCAGGGCTGCCCGGTGGCGGGTCCCCAGTGTACGGCTGATATCATAGTTATTGGAAAGCGGCAAAAAGCCCCCCGCCGCATGTACCCGTCCATCCCGGATAACCATAGCGCCATCATGCAGGGGAGAGTTCTTGAAGAAAATATTACGGATCAATTCGGCGGAAGGGTTGGCATCCACCAGTGTACCGGTCGCTATAATATCTCCCAGGCGGGTGCTGCGTTCTATGACGATCAACGCACCGGTGCGTTCCTTAGAAAGTATTGCACAGCT
Organism: uncultured Clostridia bacterium; assembly: GCA_937907305.1. GTDB lineage: Bacteria > Bacillota > Clostridia > Oscillospirales > Ruminococcaceae > Angelakisella. The sequence goes on from CALERQ010000080.1 coordinate 8,896, forward strand.
ATCACAGATGGCATTGATGCAGCGCATCATATTGCTGTTATTCTCAAAGCTGTTTCCACCAATGCTGTTCACTGTCTTTCGGATCTGCGTCAGCGAAAAGCTGGTGCGTCCCAGCTTTTCCAGTATCTTTCGCAGCTCCGGCTGAAAAATGATCAGCAGCGCAAAAACACCGTAGGTGATCAAGTACCGGATGATGGCACTGACGGCACGCAGCTGGAAGGCCCGCGCCAGTACATACACCAGTATAATGCCAAAAACGCCCTTGATAAGTTGACCAGCGCGGGTCTCTCTCAGCAGGTTAATCAGCTTATAAACAAGATAAGCAACAATAA
>CALERQ010000081.1 GCA_937907305.1 uncultured Clostridia bacterium
CTGCGGCGCCGTTAGGCGACTACAAACTATCCCCCGCCGGGCAGGCGTGCAAATGAATGCCTTTTGTAAAACTTTGCGACGCCGTCAGGCGAGATGATACCATGTCATCAAATGCCCCGCCGGGCAGGCACATACTTTCGCTTCATTTCAGCAGCTTCTCGCACCCGGCCGCCAGCCGCTCGGCCAGCTCCCGGATGAGGGCAGCGTCCTCGCCCTCCACCATCACCCGGATCAGCGGTTCGGTGCCGCTTGCCCGAATCAAAATCCTGCCGGTATCGCCCAGCCGCTCCTCACACTCCTCGATAAGCGCTTCCATCTCTGGGCTTTCGTGCAGCGCCTCCTTCATATCCCGGTCGGCCGCCACATTCAGCAGCACCTGCGGGGTAATGGGCATCCGGCCCGCCAGCACGCTCAGCGGCTCGCCGGTCTTTTTCATCACCCGCATCAGCTGGATGGCCGAAAGCTCGCCATCGCCGGTGGGCATATATTCCCGGAAGATGATATGTCCCGATTGCTCCCCGCCGATGTTATAGCCGTTTTTGCGCATGTTTTCCAGCACATAGCGGTCTCCCACCTTGGTGGTCTCGGCGTGGATGCCATTCTCCCTGGCGAAGCGGAAAAAGCCAAAGCTGCTCATCACCGTCACCACGGCGGCATCGCCGGGCAGGCGGCCCTCCGCCTTCATCTGCCGGGCAAAAATAGCGATCATCTGGTCGCCGTTTACCACATGGCCCTTTTCATCCACCGCCAGGCACCGGTCGGCGTCCCCGTCAAAGGCCACCGCCAGGTCATATTTTCCCTCGGTCATCAGGCTGGCCAGGTGCTCCACATGGGTGCTGCCGCACTCCCGGTTGATGTTGGTCCCATCGGGGGCGTCACACAGGATGGTCGCCTCGGCCCCCAGCAGAGAGAACAGCTCCTCCGCCGTTCTTACCGCCGCGCCGTTGGAGCAATCCACCAGCACCCGCATGCCTTCCAGCTTTTCCGGCACGGTGGAGGCCAGATACCCGGCATACTGTGCCGCCGCCTCACGGTCCTCGCGGCAGGTGCCTATCTCCTCCGGCTCCACCGGGATCATGGGGATATCCCGATCCAGCAGCATCCGCTCTATCTCGTCCTCCTCGTCGTCGGTCAGCTTGTAGCCCGCCGGGCCAAAGATCTTGATGCCGTTGAACTCGTAGGGGTTGTGGGAGGCCGAAATGACCACGCCGGCCGAAGCCTTTTTCTGCACGGTCAGGTAGGCCACTGCCGGGGTGGGAACCACCCCCAGCAGCACCACATCGGCGCCGCCGGCCATCAGGCCGCCCGCCAGGGCCGCCTGCAGCATCTCGCCGGAAAGCCGGGTATCCCGGCCGATGACTACGGTGGGGCGTTTTTCGGGTTGTTCTCCCCGGATGACCTCGGCCAGGGCCATGCCTACCTCCTCCGCCCGGCGGATGGAAAGATCCCGGTTGGCAATGCCGCGGATGCCGTCTGTTCCAAACAGTCTGCCCATATCATTTCGTCTCGCTTTCTCAGTTAGTCTCGGTGCCGCCATTCCAGCGGAAATGCCCCGAAATGGGGTGATTGCGGTGGCAGCGCAGCAGGGCGTCCTCTTCCCTTTTGGGCTGGCCGCTGTTGTGGATGAGGTACGGGATGCCGTCTTTGTTCCGCTTGTCGGAGATGATGCCGATGTGGCTCCCCTCAAAGGTCACGATATCCCCCGGCTGCCACTCGGCGATCTCATAGGGATCGGCGGTCAGGCTTTCGGCGTATCTCTCAAAAAACACCCGCAGATTGGGCACCCGGCGGAAATCGATGTTGGGATCGGGCGTGCCCTGCACCCGCGGGTAAAGCCCGGTATTTTCGGCGATGTCAGCATCGATGAGTGCCTTGAGGTCGTACCCGGCATTTTGGAAGGCCCGCCACACCACATCGGTGCAGACGCCGCGGTCCTCCGGCGGGTAGCCCCCGGCAAAGTAGCTGGGGTCGTAGGTGGGGTGATTTTCGGCATCCTGCCGGGCCCCCAGCATAATGTCGGTGTAATCATCGATCCCATCGCCATCGGCATCCAGCGGGCTTTGCAGCGTTTCAATGCCGAAATGCTCCGCGGTATAAGTTCTATGGGGCAGCAGGTTCCAATAGTCCAGCCCCAGCAGAATAAGCACGATGGCCAGCGCGGCCAAAAGCCACGGCCAGCGGCGTTTTCTCCGTTTTTCCATTCTCATCTCCGTCCTCAAATCGCTTCGGGGATTGGTCCGCCCTGCGGCCCGCTTGTATCAAAATTCCGGCAGCAGTCGGTACGCTCACTCCCCACCGGGCCGGTTTGCCGCTCCGGGCAAAGGGCGGCTTTCATGGTCAGCCCGCATCAAAATCCCGGCAGCAGCCGGCGGGGTAAATGCCCTGCCGGGCTGACTTGGAACTTCCGGCAAAGAGTCGCCAAAATCGCGGTATCAGTCCATGCTGCCATTCTTCTGCCGGCCGGTTTATCTTCCCGGCAATGGGTGGCCCCAGCGACTTGCCGGTATCAGAATTGCAGTGTCATCTGGGCATCCGGCACACCGTCCGGGGCCTCCAGATGGAGGTGGTTATAGGCCAGCCGGGTGACGCAGCGGCCCCGGGGCGTCCGGGTCAAAAAGCCGATCTGCATCAGGTACGGCTCGTAAACATCCTCCAGCGTCACGCTCTCCTCTCCCACGGCGGCGGCCAGGGTATCCAGCCCCACCGGGCCGCCGCCGAATTTGTCCATCATCGTG
>CALERQ010000082.1 GCA_937907305.1 uncultured Clostridia bacterium
GGAAAAAGCCGGGGAGCTGCTGCAAAATGAGGATACCTTGGGGCGTCCCCGCTTTGTGGAACGGGACGGCAGACTGCTTAAAAGCAGCCGACCGGTTTTCAGCCGGTACTACTGGGACTACGATGCCGACAGCGTGACCCTTACCGAGGAGACCGCCGAAGCCCTGACCTTTACCGTGACGATGGAAAACCTGCACACCGGTGAAATGCTGCCCCTTACCCGCACCGCCCAAAAGACAGCCGAAGGCTGGCGCCTGGCGGAAGTGGGCATCCCCGCGGCGGAAGCCGACCTGACCACAGCCGCCGCCGAGGAAACCAGTGCCATTGCCGAAAAATTTACGGCGGCCCTGGTAGAAAATAACACTGGAGCCATCGCGGCGTGCGCGGGCGAGGCCCCTGAAACCTACCAGAACTGGCGCGGCATGAGCATCCCCACCGCCGAAATTACCGAAACGCTGGAAGAATATGACGGCTGCGGCCGGTACCGGGTGCACATGGCCGTGGAAAACGCCTTTGGCGTGTTTGCCAAGGGGGAGGAGGATTATCTCCTCATTGTGCAGCAGGAGCAGGGCCAGGAAGGGCCGGTGGTCTGCTACTACGAGCCGATGGAGAAGGTGGCCTACAATTACGGCGAGGACCGGGACGATCCCGCCTGTGAAATGGCCCTATTGTTCCTGCAGGCGGAAGGCGGGATGCGGTTTAATGGCAGCTTTTGGCTGGACCGCGCCACCGCCACCGACTTTGCCCTGACCATGCTGTATGCCGAAAATGAGGGCAAGACCGCCTTTACTGCCGAGGAAGTGACGGCCGCCGCCCAAAAGTACATGGGACTGACCGGCTTTGCCCCGGATGAAAGCTATCTTGGCGCTGAGGGGTACATTTTGCCGGGCCGGGCGGCCCGCAGTATGCCCCACCTGCTGCTGTGGCCCAGCTACCAGGACGGCAGCGGCCGGACGCTGGTGAAGGCCGAGATTTACAGTGACCACCTGAATACCCAGAACTGCCAAGGATATCTTTTCGCTTTCTATGCCAATGAGGACGGCAGCCTGCGGCTGTCCTCGGTGACCTGAGGAAGGCGGCGGGGGCGAGCGAAGCGAGCCCGCAGAGGGATAGACTCCGGATAGGGGCAGGGCGGGCCGCAGGCCAAACCGTCCCCCGCAGGGGGCGGTTTCGGCGGGCGGAGCCCGCCGGCTCGCCGAAGGCGAGCGGCCTGCGGCCCGGACCCGCCTGCTGCAGGGGGTGGACGAGAACCGCCCGCAGAAACCGGCGATAGACCGTCCGCCATCAATCTTCATCAAAACTTAAAAAAGCCGGGCGGAAAATGGGCACAAACCGGCTTTACATCCCGTGGCGGGATGTTATAATAGACTTAGAAGACTACAAAAAACTGGACGAAAAGGAGACCCGGCCATGAATCGATCCTCGCTGAAGAGCGGCATATTCCTTATCACCTACGGCATTGTGCTGTACCTGGTGCTGTCCCACATCGGGCTGGTGGCAGGGGCTGGCAGCTATATCATGGCAGTGCTGCGGCCGGTCATCATCGGGGTGGTCATGGCTTATGTCATCAACCTGCTGATGCGCCCGATGGAAACCAAATGGCTGGCCGGGCTGTGGCGCCGCTGCCCCCGCCTGGCGCGCGGCAAGCGGGGTCTCTGCATCGTCCTTTCCATTCTGGGTGTGCTGGCCATCATTACGGCCCTGTGCCTATTCATCCTGCCGCAGGTAGGGGAAAGCCTGCTGAGCCTGGCCAACAACATTCCCGGCTATATCACCGATGCCGGTGACTTCTTTAACGGGCTGGAAAGCCGGCTGGACATGGAAAACGAGGTCATCAGCTACCTGTGGAAGCAGGGAGAGGAACTGATCAATCAGTCCGGCACCCTCATCAAGAACTTTGTTGGCAGCGCGGCGACATGGCTGCTCACCTTTGTTACCGGGTTGGCCAGCGGCATCATCAACGGCTTTTTGGGGCTTATCTTCGCCATCTACATTCTGGCGGATAAGGAGCACCTCAACTACATCTACCACCGGCTGCTGCGTGCCCTCTTCAAGGACAGCATCCGGGAGCGGATCGAGTACATCGTCCGCAAGATCGATCGGGCGTTCGGCGGGTTTATTTCCGGGCAGCTCATCGAGGCGTGCATCCTGGGGAGCCTGTGCTTCGTCGGACTTACCATCGTAGGGCTTTTTGTCGGCGGGATGCCCTACGCGCTGCTTATCAGCGTGCTGGTGGGCGCCACCAGTATCATCCCCATTCTGGGCGCTTACCTCAGTGCCATTCCTTCGGCGCTGCTCATTCTGCTCATTGACCCGGTGAAGGCACTGATTTTTGTCATCTTCCTCATCGTTTTGCAGCAGTTTGAGGGCAATGTGATCTACCCCCGTGTGGTGGGCGGCTCTATTGGCATTGGCGGGATGTGGGTGCTGCTGGCCCTGACGGTGGGCGGCAACCTGATGGGTATTACCGGCATGGTGCTGGGGATCCCGGCCTTCGCGGTGATTTATGCCCTGGTGAAGGAATTCTGCGATAAGCGCATTGCCGCGAAGGACGCGGCGGCCAAAGCGGCTGCCCCGGCGGCGGAGACGGAAAACGCCGCGGAGGGCTGAGCCCGCAAGTGAATACAGCACCGGAGGGGCCTGTGGGTCTCTCCGGTGTTTTGGTGTTTTGGCCTTAGGGAAAGCTGGCGGGGAGGCAGGGGGCGGGCCGCAGGCCC
>CALERQ010000083.1 GCA_937907305.1 uncultured Clostridia bacterium
AGCCCACGCTTCGGGACGGCGCAGCCCGTTCCGAGCGGGCGTTCCGGTGCGTGGGTTTTTAGGGCGCAGCCCTAAATCGCTTTTGGGCACTTTTGGCGATTCAAAAGTGCCACCCCGGCGGTAGCCGTGCTTACTACGCCTTTGTAAAAGGCTCCGCGCCGCCGACAGGCGAGATGAAATTATGCCATAGTTTGTGCCGGCAATTCCTCCGTCACGGCTGCGCCGTGCCACCTCCCTTTACACAAGGGAGGCTTTTGGTTGGTGCGGTGCGGCAGGCGGAAAAACCGCTTAAAATAAGGAAAATCTGCGCAAAATAGTTTGACAAGCGGTGGGCGGTATGATACAATATCAAGTGCCGCATGCGACGGGCTTTTATAAGTGTATCCCGAAAGGGGTGCCGCCTTGTTTTTTCGCAGCGAGATTAACGAAAGAGGCTACACAATATGTACGCAATCTTTGAAACCGGTGGCAAACAGTACACCGCAAAGGTCGGCGATGTTCTTTACATCGAGAAGCTGAACGCTGAAGTCGACCAGACCGTGACCTTCGAGAAGGTTCTTGCAGTTGGTGATGACACCATGACCTTTGGCACCCCCTATGTAGAGGGCATGACCGTAAGCGGCAAGGTGCTGAAGAATGGCAAGGCCAAGAAGATCGTGGTAATGACCTATCGTCCCAAGAAGGACAGCAAGCGCAAGATGGGTCATCGCCAGCCCTACACCAAGGTGGAGATCACCGCGGTAGGCACCGCTGCTGAGGAGAAGCCCGCGAAGAAGGCTGCTGCCCCTAAGGCGGAAGGCGAGAAGAAGCCCGCTGCCAAGAAGGCTGCCGCTCCCAAGGCGGAGGGTGAGAAGAAGCCCGCTGCCAAGAAGGCTGCTGCTCCCAAGGCCGAAGGCGAAAAGAAGACCACTGCCAAGAAGGCTGCTGCTCCCAAGGCGGAGGGCGAGAAGAAGCCCGCTACCCGTAAGACTGCTGCCAAGAAAACTGAGGAGAAAGGTGAGGTGTAATTTATGGCTCATAAAAAAGGTATGGGTTCTACCAAGAACGGCCGTGATTCTGAGTCCAAGCGTCTGGGCGTAAAGCGTGCTGACGGTCAGGCAGTCCTGGCTGGCAACATCCTGGTCCGCCAGAGAGGCACTCACATTCATCCCGGTGAGAATGTAGGGATCGGCAGCGACGATACCCTGTTTGCTCTGGTTGACGGCCGCGTCAAGTTTGAGCGTATGGGTAAAGAGCGCAAGAAGGTTTCCGTTTACCCTGCAGAATAATTTGGCCAAAGACAAAGTCCCGGAGTGTAAACCCCGGGATTTGTTCTTGTAACGGATAACCGGCGGCCGGCGGGGGAAACTGCCGGTAGGACGGTTTTTATGATAGAAGCGAGGAACAAGATGTTTGTAGATAAAGCGAAAATTTCCATTAAGGCGGGGGACGGCGGCAACGGCGCGGTCTCCTTCCACCGGGAAAAGTTTGTGGCGGCGGGCGGACCCGACGGCGGCGACGGCGGACGCGGGGGAGATGTCATCTTCCAGGCGGATACCAACATGAGCAGCCTGATCGGCTTCCGCTACAAGAAAAAATACGCCGCCGAAAACGGGCAGAACGGCAGCGGCGCGCGGTGCAGCGGCAGAACCGGCGAAAGCCTTGTCATCAAGGTGCCGAAGGGCACCGTGGTGCGGGAGGCGGAAAGCGGTCGCGTGCTGGCGGATCTTTCCGGTGATGAGCCGGTGGTGGTGGCGCGCGG
>CALERQ010000084.1 GCA_937907305.1 uncultured Clostridia bacterium
TGCCCCTTAAAATGCGTCAGGCTGATGAATACATCGGCATCCATCACTGCCCGGCCTATCTTGGCACTGGTCACATACTCGCCGCCCTCCACCGGCACTTCCACCTCATCGGTGCCCTTCAGTCCGTCCGCAATAATGATCTGACACCCGGTGGAAAGGGGAGAAAAGCCATTTTCCTGCGCCGCCTCTATATGCTCCAGGGCATGCTTGCGGCGACCCACATACAGCGTGTTGCAGTCGGTCAAAAAGGGGAGACCGCCCAGCTCCTTCACCACATCGGCTACCGCCTTGGCATAGTTCGGCCGTAAAAAGCTCAGATTACCCGGCTCGCCAAAATGCAGCTTGATGGCCACAAACTTTTTCTCCATGTCGATATCGCCGATCCCCGCCGCGCGGATCAGGCGCTGTAGCTTTTTGGGCAGGTTATCATTGCCATGGGTGCGCAGGTCGGTGTAGTATACTTTTGCAGGATTCATGGGTCGTTCCTCCTTGGTTTTTGTTAGCTGCCCCTATTTTACCGCAGCTTTCCCCCGCTGTCAAAGGGGCTTTGCGCGAAGTGGGAAAACCGCCCCGCAGGGCAGCGCTCCGCGCTGTGACGGGGCTTCGCCCCGTCCCGTCGAGCTTCGCTCGCCGCCCCTGCGGGGCACCCGGCCCCCTCTGTTTCCTTTCCTCGGTGCGCTCCCCCAGCCAAAAGTCCTTTGCCGTAAGCCCTGCCTCACTCCTCCGGCACCGGCTTAATGACCCTGGCGGGGCTGCCCGCCGCGATCACATTGGCCGGAATATCATGGTTCACCACCGAACCGGCTCCAATGATGCTGTTCTCCCCGATGGTCACCCCCGGCAGCACAATGACCCCGGCCCCCAGCCACACATTCCTGCCAATGACAATGGGCCGGGAAACAGTGATCCGCCGCTGGCTGGGCGCCGTGCCGTGGTTGGTAGTGATCAGCTGCACCTTCGGCCCGATGAACACATCATCCCCAATGGTGATACCGCCGCGGTCCATAAAGAAGCAACCGGCGTTGACAAAAACCTGGTGCCCAAACCGCAGGTTCCGCCCGAAGCCGGACTGGAACGGCGGGATGAGCCGCAGCGTCTCGTTGAGCTCGGTATCAGTCAGCTCCGCGATGAGGGCCCGCACCTCCTCCGGGGTCTTGTAGCCGCAGTTCAACTGGGCGCTTATCTTCTGCGCCTTGATGATCTGTTCGTTAATCTTGTAGTACTCCGGTTCGTCAATAGAAACTGGCTCCCCGGCCATATCCCGCTCCAGAATGTCCTTCATGTCGTTTCAATCCTCCGTTATTTTCTGTCCAATATGCATCCTCTGCCGCCATTCGGGCGGCGCGCCGTCATCGCTCCAGTATTCTTCCAGCCGCAGGATCTTCTCTCCCTGCCACCGAAAAAATGAGATCGCCCGTACCGAAAATTCCTCCGACCAAACCCGCGTGACCGTCACACTGCCCTCCGCCGTATCCAGCATCTTTTCGAGCTTCCCATGCCATTTCCCCGGGTACTCACAGTTGGCCCGCAGGTACTCCTCCACAGCAAAGCGCTCGTTGGTATTGGGCCACAGCACCTCGGCCCCCTCCGCGAAAAATCCCCGCAGCGGGTCTCTTTCCTGCGCTGCCACCGCCCGCCAGAATGCCGCCAGTATCGCTTTTCGCTCCATATGCTCCTCCACTACTCTCTGCCTACCGCAGGCATACGGCCCGCAGGGCGCCCCGGCTCCGCCGGGGCTGGCGGCCTTCGGCCCCCCCGCCGGGCTGCGCCCGGCGGCCCGGCGGGGCGCTTCTCCCCTTGCCGGTATTTCATCTCATTCCTGTTGCCTAGCCGCCTCCAGCAGCGCTGCCCACTCATTGGGCAGCTCGCCGCTTTGTACCAGCCACAGCAGCCGCCGCAGGGCCTCCCCCACCGCCGGCCCGCAAAGCCCCAGCCCCATCAGGTCGCGGCCGGTTATGGCCAGCTGCCGCACCGTAAAGCAGGCGTCCCGCTCCTTTGCCTCCCGGAAAGCCGCCAGCAGCGCCTGGTAGTAGGGCTCCGCCTCCTCCGGGTGGGCCTGCCCCAGGGTATCAGCCCGGCGCAGCGCGGCAAACTGCAAAAAACGCTTTTCTCCCCAGCGGCCGGCCCACCGGGTGGCCATTTCCACCGTGGCCGGGAACCGGATATCGTGTATTTTGATCAGCTCGGTCACCTCGGTGATGAGTCGGGTCTCCGCGTGCAGCCGCCGCAGGATCTTCTCCGCCGTCACCGCGCTTCGCTCCTGGTGCCCCTTAAAGTGCCGGATGCCCTCCTCATCGGTGGTGCAGCAGGCGGGCTTTTCCACATCGTGCAGCAGGGCGGCCCAGCGCAGCACCGGCTCCGCCGGGATATTTTCCAGCACCGCCAGGGTGTGCTCCCAAACATCTTTCCTGTGGTGGGGGTTATTCTGCGTAAAGCCCACCATCGGCAGCAGCTCCGGCAGCACCACCCCAATGACATCCACATACTCCCGCAGCACCGGGGCGGCCGCAGGGCCGCACAGCAGCTTTTCCAGCTCGGCCTTCACCCGCTCCGGGGAAAGATTTTTCAGCCGTGGGGCGTTCCCGCGCAGGGCGTCAGCCGTTCCCGGCTCGATCTCGAACCCCAGCGCGGCGGCAAACCGCAGCCCCCGCAAAATGCGCAGTCCATCCTCGGCAACGCGGCGGTCTGGTTCCCCCACCGCCCGGATGAGCCGGTTTTCCAGGTCTGCCTGCCCGCCGAAGGGATCGATCACCTCGCCGGTTTCGGTATCCCAGGCCATCGCCCCTATGGTAAAGTCCCGCCGGGCCAGGTCCTCCTCCAGCCCCACCCCAAAGGTAACGGCATCAGGGTGGCGGCCATCGGTATAGCTCCCCTCCCCCCGGAAGGTCGTCAGCTCCACCGGGTATTCCCCGGCCAGCACTGTTATGGTCCCGTGCTGCACCCCGGTCTCTATCACCCGGTAACCTCCCAGCAGAGCCTCCGCCTGCTCCGGCCGGGCCGCGGTGGTCACATCCCAGTCGTGGGGCTGCTTTCCCAGCAGCAGGTCCCGCACCGCGCCCCCCACCGGGTAGGCCGCAAAGCCGCCCTGGCGCAGGGTCTCCAGCAGCTCCTTTACCGCCAGCGGGATCTTCCCCGGCTCTATATACGCGCGCACGCTCATCGGGATACCCCCTTTCCTGCTACTATTATAACAAAAAGCCCTCTCCGCCAAAAGCATACAAATCGTATCATCATATCGTATTATACAAATCGTACTTTATCATGGGGAAAAAGCAGCAAAATTCCTGCCAAAAGCCGCCGGGCAGCAAAAAAGTTCTTGCTTTTGGCCGCAAACTTTGATAAGATACTAATGTTGCATGATTATATTGCCCTATAAGGAGGTGCAGACAAATGGCAAAATGCGAAATTTGTGGTAAGGGCGTCACTTTCGGTATCAAGGTTTCTCACTCCCATCGCCGTGCGAACCGTACCTGGAAGCCCAATGTCAGACGAGTAAAGGCAGTTGTAAACGGTACTCCCTGCCGTATCTACGCCTGCACCCGCTGCTTGCGTTCCGGCAAAGTAGAGAGAGCCGTCTGATGCTCCCCATTTACCCCCGCAACTAAAGCTCCTGTCCCGCTGTGGCAGGAGCTTTTTTTCTATCCCTTTGCCAGGGCAGAATCACAGAAAGGGAGGCTTTTCCGCAAAGAAAGGCAGCAAGAGTATTTTTAGGCCAAGTCAGCAGCCGCTCAGCCTCGCAAAGGCTCCCAATGTTCACGCTTTGTTCGCTTGTGTTCCCGCCGCTTTTGGTATATAATAAATTGGTATAATTCTGTACCGGAAAAAGGGAAGGAGCCCCTATGTTCAAACAATCGCTATTTACCTACCTGGTGCGCGCCATGGTGCTGCTCACCGCCATCCCCATCCACGAATGCGCCCACGCCTGGGCCAGCAATAAATTAGGCGATCCCACCGCCAAAAATTTGGGGCGTCTCACCCTCAATCCCCTGCCGCACCTCGATCTCATCGGTTCGGTGCTCATGCTCTTTACCGGTTTCGGCTGGGCCAAGCCCGTCCCCGTGACCACCCGCAACTTTAAGAATGTCAAAAAGGGCATGATCCTCACCGCCCTGGCCGGCCCCGCCGCCAATATCCTGCTGGCGCTGCTGTCCCTCATCCTGTATAAGCTGTGGTGCTACTTCCTTTATCCCCTCCTCGCCATCAATTTCACCACCGCCTCCGCCATCGCGCAGATCTTCTACATCATGTGCCTTCTGAACATCAACCTGGCGGTGTTCAATCTCATCCCCATTCCCCCGCTGGATGGCAGCCGGGTGCTGACCGCCGTACTGCCCGCCCGCCTTTACTACAAGGTGATGCAGTACGAGCAGTACATCATCTACGGCGTGTTCATCATCCTCATGCTGGGGTGGCTGGATGGCCCGCTTTCTTTCCTAAGGGGCGTGGTATATAATTTCCTCAATCTGATCACGGGATTTTTGGGATAAGGAACGACTAAAATGGAAAAACTCACCTTTAAGGTCAATGAATATGAGGGACCGCTGGATCTCATCCTGGCGCTGCTCTCCAAGCATCAAATTGACATTTATGATATCAATATCAGCGATCTGCTGGAGCAGTACATGGCCTACATCCGCACCCTGCAGGAAAACCAGATGGAGGTCGCCAGCGAATTCCTGGAGATGGCCTCCCGGCTGGTCTACATCAAAACGGCCAGCCTGCTGCCCCGCTGCGAAAAAGAGCAAGACCCCCGCGCCGAGCTGGTGGGCCAGCTGCTGGAATACCAGAGCTGCAAACAGGCCGCGGCGCTGCTGCGGCTGCGGGATACCGGCTGGTCGGTCTTTACCCGGGCGCCCATGCCGCTGGAGATCGACCCTACCTACCGCCGCCGTCACCCCGTCAGCGAGCTGACCAATGCCTACTGGTCGGCCTGCGGAAGAGGAAAACGCCGCCTGCCCCCGCAGGAAACCGCCTTTACCCCGCTGGTCACCAAGCCCATGGTCTCAGTCGCCAGCCGCATTATGCACCTGCTGCGGGGCTTTTACCGCGGGGGCCGAGCCAGCCTGCAAAGCATCTGGGCCGATAACCACGACCGCAGCGAGCTGGTGGCCACCTTTATGGCGGTGCTGGAGCTGCTGAAGGCCGGACGAGTTCACTTGACCGATGACGATACCGAGCTGGTCTTTGCCGGGCGGGAGAAAAAGAAAGCGGAAAGCTGAAAAGTAAACGCTGCCTAAATTTGTGCAAGGGGCATGGACCGGGCCGCAGGCCGTTTCGGCTATGCCGAAACACGGCGGCTTCGCCGCCGTCGCCGCCCGCAGGGCGGCGGGCCTGCGGCCCGCTTCCCCCCCTGCACCATCCCAGAACCGGAGCCAAACGCTATGACAAAAAAATCGATCACCTGCCGGGAAATGACCGAGGAGGATATCCGCCGGGTCATCCCGCTGTATCTAAGACAATATAACGACTTTGAGGGCGACAGCTGGACCCCGGAGATCGTCTACCGCCGCATCCACCAGGTGTGGAGCCGGGAGGACAGCCTGTGCCTCATCATGGAACAGGAAGGGGAACCCCTGGGCTTTGCGATGGGCTACCTGGAAGCCTTCTATGACCTGGACGCCTACTACCTGGCGGAGATCGTCATTGACCACGCGCGGCAGGGCGAAGGGCTGGGCACCCGGCTGATGGCTGAGCTGGAAACTGCCGTAAAAGCCCGCGGCGGCCGTATGATCCAGCTGGCTTCCGTCAATGATGAAATGCACCGCCATTTTTACGGCAAGCTGGGCTTTTTGGATGCCAATAACCTGGTGCTGAAAAGCAAGTTCTTATCCGATGAATCTGACCGAAACGAGGCCGAAACATGAATTTGACCGATTCCCAAAAGAAGATCTTTGCCATCCTTTTCGCGGCCGGGGAGCCGCTGGAAACCGACCGCTTGGCGGAAGCGTTAGCCATCAGCCATGCCGAAGCGGCGGAGCAGTGTGTACTGCTGCAGCAGCGGCTGACCGAAAGTGATCTGCCGCTGGAGCTGCGCCGGCTGGAAAACAGCTGGCAGCTCTGCACCATTACCGGGTACGATGCGGTAATAAGAACCGCCCTGGAACTGCGCAGCAATACCCCCCTTTCCAATGCCGCCATGGAGGTGCTGGCAGTGGTGGCCTATAACCAGCCGGTAACCCGCAGCTTTATCGAGCAGGTAAGAGGTGTCGACAGCTCCTCCGTTGTGGCCAGCCTGGAGGAAAAAGGACTGATAGAGGAAGCCGGGCGGATGGAGCTGCCGGGCCGGCCGGTGGCTTTCCGGACGACCGCCGCTTTTCTGCGGTGCTTCGGCCTTTCGGATCTCAGCGAGCTGCCGGAGCTGCAGCCCCCGGAGGAGACCGAGGAAACCGAAGAGGAAGAACAGCTTGGCTTTGATGACCTGACGACCCCGGAGGAAGAGAAATGATCGCCCTATGGATCATTTTGGGACTGCTGGCGCTTATTTTAGTGCTGATGCTGATCCCCGCCGGGCTGTCCCTCCATTACCACGGGGAGGAATTTACCGCCGAGGGAAAGTGGCTGTTCCTGCGCTTTACCCTGTGGCCCCTGCCGGAAAAGGAGGAGCCGGAAAAAGCGGAAAAAAAGCAGAAGGAAAAAGCCGCCGAAAAGCCCAAAAAGGAGAAGAAATCCTCACCGCGGCCCTTTATGGACTGGCTGCAGCTGATCAATGACCTGCTGCCGGTGCTGGGGGAGGCCCTGCGGAAAATGGGCAAAGCCATCACGCTGAAGCAGTGCCAAGTCACGATGGTGATCGCCGCCGAGGAAGCGGATCAGACCGCCATCCGGTATGGACGGGCCAATGCCCTGCTGTATACCATTTACGCGTTTCTCAGCCGGCACATCCGTGTAAAGGAATTCAAGGCGGACCTCCGGCAGGATTACCTTTCCGGGCCGGAGGGTGAAACCGCCGAAGCTGACCTGCTGGTGCTGGTGTGCCCCATGATCCTGGCTGGGGCAGGCTTCCGGCTGCTGTGGAAGGGCGGAAAAATTTATCTGCGGTTTGCAAAATAACGCTTCGCCTCTCCAGCGGTGGTTTTTTCCTCTAAAAAGCATGCATAAGAATCTCCATTCTAATTAGATCTCGCCTATCGGCGTCGCAAAGCCACCGAATGGTGGCAGCCCGTACGCCTACCCGGCGTGGGCCTACTTTTGTTCGTGCAAAAGTAGGCAAAACACGGTCAAGGGGGACCGGGCTTCCCCCTTGACAAACCCCTTTGACGCTTAGCTGTGCTGGCTACGAATTTAGA
>CALERQ010000085.1 GCA_937907305.1 uncultured Clostridia bacterium
CCCCAACTGGTTTGCGCGCGGACTGAACCTGGGCAAAACCAGTACCATAGCACTGCTGGTGCCGAACATAGAAAGCCGCCGCTACCGGGAGATCATGTCCGGTGTGGAGACGGTAGCGCTGAAAAAGCAGCACATTGTAATGCTGTGCAATACCCATGCCAGCCCGGAGGAAGAGGCCGAGTACCTGAAGATGGTGGTGGGCCGGCAGGTGGATGGACTGATCCTGGCGTCCTCCGTGATGGGACGGGAGCAGCGCAACGCCCTGCTGGGTCCCAACCTGCCCTGGGTGCACATCGGGCCTGGTGAGCCAGGCCTGTGCAGGAACCTCTGCTATATAAACTATGAGGAAGGCGCCTATCAAATGACAACCCATTTAATAAAGATGGGGCAAAAAGAGATCACACTGCTGCTGGATGAGGCGCCGCTGGTGGAAATGAGACAGATAGCGGCCGGTTACCGGCGGGCCCTGCGGGAACTGCTGCCTGACGCAGAAGAGCAGATCCTGACGGAACAGGACACCCCGCGGGGCGGATATCTCATCACCCAGCGGCTGCTGCAGAACGATACCCTGCCCAGGGCCATGATAACCGCCAGCAGCGGACAGGCCAGCGGCGTACTGAAAGCCCTGCAGGATGAGAAGATCCCGGTGCCGGAGCGCGTGGCGCTGGCCTGCCTTTCCGATTCCTCGACCTGTGCTATCCTGGAGCCGCCGCTGACGGCACTGGAAACCCCCAGCCGAAGGCTGGGGATGGTGGCGGCCCGTATGCTTTTCGATAACATAGAGGACAGCGGCGAGGAGAGCATAGGCCCGCAGGAGGTTATTTTGCAACCCAAATTGAAGATCCGCCGGAGCTGCGGCAATACCAAGCCCATTTATGAGCTGTTTGGATGAAAGAAAACGAATGGGGGTAAACGCAATGTCATTGAGTACCGAGTATATGGGGTTGAAGCTGAAAAATCCCATCGTGGTGGCGGCGGGGCCGTGGTCCCGCGATGGCGCTTCGATCCAGCGATCCATAGATGCCGGGGCCAGCGCCGTGGTGACCGAGACCATTACGCTGGAGGCCAACCAGAACCCCAGCCCCCGGCTGTACCTGAGCGGCAGCGGGCAGCTGTTCAACACAACGCTGTTTTCCGGCATTCACCTGGAGCAGTGGGAGCAGGAATTTGAATCGATGCGGCGCGGCGACTGCAAGCTCATCGCGAGCATATGGGGCAACACCCCCAGCGAACTGGCCTACCTGGCCGGCAAAGTGGAGCGGATGGGCGCCGACGCTGTGGAGGTGAGTCTTTCCGCGCCGCTGGGCACCCGCATGGATGTGGGCACCGTGCCGCGTGAAATTTTCAGTTTTATTTCCGCGGTGACCGAGACGGTGGATATCCCCGTTTCGGTAAAGCTGAGCTACGAGGCTTCCAACTTTAACGGGTTTACCTCCTCGCTGGAGGAGGCCGGTGTGAGCGGTGTGACCGCCATAGACGCCCTGAAGGGGCTGATGGGCGTGGACCTGGAGCACCACCGGGCGCTGATGCCCACCTACGGCGGGTACAGCGGGCAGTACATCCGGCCCATAGCGCTGGCGACCACTGCCACCCTGAAGCAGACGACCGGGTTCCCTATCTGCGGCTGCGGCGGCATAAATAACGCCCACGACGCCCTGGAATTTATCATGCTGGGAGCCCAAAGCGTACAGCTGGCCAGCGTACTGCTGCGGGACGGCTACGAAGCGATCCCGCGCATCCTGGGCGACCTGGAGCGGTGGTTGGAGGAGCATGGGTATCATTCCATAGAGGAAGTATGCGGGTTGGCACTGGGCTCTCTGCGGGCCTTTGAGGAGCTGCCGCCCCGTCCCCTGACGGCCCACCTGACCGGCGGCTGTGACGGCTGCGGCAAGTGTGTAAACAGCTGCCTGTATGGCGCCATGACGCTGGAGGCGGGGAAGATCGTGCTGGATACCGCGCGCTGCACCGGCTGCGGCATGTGCGAGGCCATCTGCCCGGTAAACGCGCTGGAGCTGCGGTGGTAAACGAACAGAGGCGGCGCAGAAAAATCGGGGAGGGCAAGGCCGCGGCGAAGGCAGGCTTATGCCCGGCGCAAGACGGGCTGATGCCTGGTGAGCAAGGCGCAGCCATCGCCGATTTTTACAGCCGCCGAATTCCATAAACGATCAATAATATAAGCCCCCGGCCGAACAAGTCCGGGGGCTTTGCTGCGGGGCGGGGAGGGCTCTCCCCTGCCCTATTGCAGATTGACGACCGGCGACAGAAATGGTATGATGAGAAAAAGGGGGAACGCCCCCGAAAAACATGAAAAGGAGCTGTATCTCATTATGATGTATCCCAACGCCACCCATGGCCTGGAGCGAGTGTATCAATCTCAGGTCATTGCACTGGTTGCCGCCGTACTGATGATCATTCCGGTCATCAATATACTGGCCGCAATCGCGCTGATTGTTTCTCTGGTGCTGTATATGATCGGCATTAACGAGGCAGGAAAGGACGACGAAAACTACAAGACCGCCTTTACCCTGATCATCGCGCAGCTGGTCATCAGCGTGCTGAATTCCCTCATCGGCGGCGTTATTTTTGAACTGGTGAATGAGGCACTGGCACTGGCGGTGCTGTACTTTGTATGCATCACCACCAACAAACTGCTGAAGAACATTGGCGCGGATGGGCGTATTACCGACCGCGGCGTAGTGGTTTGGAAGATCAATGTCATCTGCACCATCGTGGAGGTGGTATGCACTCTGCTGGCGCTGATCCCCAGTGCTTCCCTGCAGCTGCTGGCGACTGTTGTGACACTGGTGACGGCCATCGCGCAAATCGTAGGATCCATCCTGTATATCCTGTACCTGCGGGATGCCACCACGGCGCTGAAATCCATTGGCGGACCGGCAGCGGATGTATATGTAGGACCGGAGCTGTAAACACCATTTGGCAATAAAGGCACTATCACCCTCCCCTGCTGTGGGAGGGTGCTTTTTGGCTATTCCAACTTTTGTGTGGGTTGGGCAGTGAAAAAATAAAAAGCTGAGAGCCGAGTTGTTTTGTGTGGGAACGGCTCAAAAAAGTTGTGCTGAGTTTCTTTTCTCGTGTGCTACCATTTTAGAACCTCCTGTTATAGAATTTTCTGTAACAGGAGGTGATTTTTATGAGTAGAAAAGACCCGTATTTCTCTTACAAGAACAAGGACAGTCCAGAGTACAAACCGCAGTACGGAACGAAGTACACACCGCTTTTAATATGGTTATTGCCGGCCTGGTCACAAACCTGGCCGCCAGCCTAGTTTCTGCTTATGCGGGGGCCGAGGGGTTCGCCGGCATTTGCAGCAGTATTCTATCGATCGCTACCGATGTATTATCACTGGCTTCGCTGTACTTTGTATGCATTACCACCAATCGCCTGCTGAAAGAAACGGCAGCTGCGGAAAATCTGATTGACCGCGGCATCGTGGTGTGGAAGCTGAATGTGGTGTGTACTGTTATTCTTCTTGTGTGTTATCTGCTGCGGATGATCCCCGGCAACATCGCAGTCATCATTGCCGGGTATCTTGCAATCTTCGCCGTAATCGCCCAAATCATTGGCACGGTGCTGTATATCCTGTATCTGCGCAATGCTTACCGGGCTTTGGAAGCGGCGGTTCCGCCGGAGGAAGAGGTACAGCAAATGATGTAATATGAGAATAAAATAATACAAATTGTATATTAAGGTGGATGAAAAGAGCCGCCCGTAAGGGCGGCTCCTATTTTTGTGCGATTACAGGATGTGGGTGGCGTTGGCATCAAAGTGGACAAAGCAGTTTTCGCCTTGGGCAAAGATGCGCTTATTCTTGGGGTTGTACTCGGTGAGCTTGACGAGGGTCTCACCCACACGGACATGGTAGTTCTGATAGGAACCCATGAAGCAGCTGACTTCGACCTTGCAGGGCAGACCGCGATCCTCGGTGAGGGTGGCGGATTCCGGACGGAGCACCACGGTGACCTCCTCCCCAATCGAAACGGGGCGGGTAGCTTCCACATGGGCGGTTTCGCCCTCGATGGCCAGTGTGGCGGTATTGCCCTCCAAAGCCAGCACCTTGCCGCGCAGGAAGTTCGCTTCGCCAATGAAATCCGCAACGAATTCCGAAACGGGGTGGAAATAAATTTCCTGCGGGGTGCCGATCTGCGCAACGACGCCCTTATTCATAATGATGATCTGATCCGACAGGGCCATGGCCTCAGACTGATCGTGGGTGACATAAATGGCGGTGATGCCGACCTCCTGCTGGATGCGGCGGATCTCAGCTCGCATGGAAACACGCAGCTTGGCATCCAGGTTGGAGAGGGGTTCATCAAAGAGCAGCACGCCGGGCTCCACCACCAAAGCACGGGCCAGGGCCACACGCTGCTGCTGGCCGCCGGAAAGCTGGTTGGTCATGCGGCCTTCCATGCCGGTGAGCTCCACCAGATCGAGGATGCGCATGACTTTTTCACGGATCTCCTCCTTGGGGAGGTGGCGCAGCTTAAGGCCATAGGCAACATTATCGAACACATTATAGTGAGGCAGCAGAGCGTAGCTCTGGAACACCATAGCGGTATCGCGCTTATTGGGGGTCAGTTCATTGATGGGCTCGCCGCCGAGGTAGATCTCGCCGGCATCTGGGCTCTCAAAGCCCGCGATCATGCGCAGCGTGGTGGTCTTGCCGCAGCCGGAAGGGCCCAGCAGGGTGACAAAGCTGCCCGGCGCGATATCGAGACTGACATCATGGACGGCGTAGAAGTCTTTGCCGGTTTTGGGATCTTGATAGATCTTGGAGATATTTTCGAGGCGGACGCCCTTTTTCACTTTTTCCATCAGTCTGTGACCTCCTTTATTTTCTTGCTGGTGCCAAAGTGCTTGATGAGGGTGTTCATCAGCAGGACAGAGCCATAGGTGATAACGATAAGGATGGTGGCGAAGGCACAGGCCAGGCCATAGCTGCCCTTTTCGGCAAACTCATTGATCTGCACGGTAATAAGCAGGAACTCCGGCGTGACCAGCAAAATGATGGCGGAAATAGCGGTGATGCTGCGGACAAACGAGGTAACCAGCCCGCTGAAGAAGGAATCCTTAATGAGCGGGAGGGTGACGGTGGTAAACACCTTGCCGCTGCCCGCGCCCAGATCGTAGGCGGATTCTTCGATGCTCTTATCGATCTGCCGCAGGGCGGAAATACCGCTGCGGGTACCGGTAGGCAGGCTGCGCACAATGAACACAATGACAAGGATGGCACCCGTGCCGTACAGCCCCTGCATAAAGCCGGTGCGGAACACACCATTGGCAAAGCCGCGGATATAACCGACGCCCAGTACGGTGCCGGGCACCGCCATGGCCAGCATGGAGGCAAACTCGATGAAGCCCTTGGTCTTGAAGTTCTTTTTGACCACCAGGTAGCTGATGATCATGGAAAGCAGCGAGGTAATGGGCGCCGCGATGAGCGACAGGACAAAGGAATCGGTGAAGGCCTGCAGGCCGTGATAGCGGGTAAAGACACGCTCGAACCATTTGAAGGTGAGATGGAAGTCATAGCCCCAGGTATTGAACAGAGCGCCGAAGGGCACGCAGATATACATAAGGATAACGAATATGGCGATGGCGCTGCACAGCACGGTAAGCGGAGCCCGGACGCTCTTATCGGTGATGAGCATGCGGGCCCGGCTGGCCTTGCCGGTGAGGGTGGCCGCCGTTTTGCGCTCGAGGTAGTACTTCTGCACCAGGAACATGACAAAGGTGATGGACAGGAGCACCACGGCCATAGCCGCCGCGCCGATTTTATCGTAGGCACCGGTGATTTGCAGGTAGATGGTGGTGGCCAGGGTATCGTAGCTGCCGCCGATGATCATGGGGTTGGCGAAATCGGCGATGGATTCGATGAAGGACACAAGGAAGGCATTGCCGAGGCCGGGCAGCATGAGCGGCAGGGTAACGCTGGTGAATACCTTCCAGCGGGAGGCACCCATATCACGGGCAGCCTCCTCCAAGCTGGGGTCGATATTTTTGAGCAGACCGCGGAGCATAAGGTAGCAGACCGGGAAGAAGGTCATGGTCTGTACGATGACAATGCCCCAGAAGCCGTAGACGCTGTTATCGTAAATATGCAGCAGGTAGCGGGTGATGATACCCGACTTACCGAACAGCATAATGATGGACAAAGACAAAACAAAGGGGGGCGAAACGACCGGCAGCATGGAAACTACCTTGAACAGGCCGCCCATGAATTTACCGCGGACCTTGACATATACCTCGACATAGGCGAACAGCAGGCCGATGAGGGCAGAGCCGATGCCGACCACAAAACCGACCTTGAGGGTATTGCCGATGGCGGTGCGGAAGGTCCACATATCAAAAATGCGCTTGAAAACCGAGAGGGTGAAACCGCCCCCATCGGGAGAAATGAAGCTATCCACCAGCAGAATGGCCAGCGGATAAATGATAAACAGGGTGAGGAACGCGATCAATACGACGACGGTAGTGACCATAACGGGATCGGCAAAGAGCTTTTTGCGATCCAGTGCGGCGCCTTGTCGTTTTGTCATGTGGCTTCCTCCTTTCGCTGAAAAGATGAGGGGAACTGCGAAAAAAGTGGTGAGGGGGACGGCTTTGCCCACCGTCCCCCTTTTCATTCTACTGAATGTTCAGTTGTGATGCGGGTGAAGATTATTCGGTCTGGAAGCGGCCATCAGCAGCAGCGCCGAGAGCCTCAAAGATATCGGAGATGTACTGGGCGGTGTTCTGCTTGGCATCTTCGAAGTCATATTTCATGACATTGGTGGGATCCAGGCCAAACTCGGTAGCGGCCTCGGGCTGGGTGGCGTTATCAATTACCAGGAACTGATAGGAGCCGGCGCCCGCAGCCAGATTCACGCATTCGGGAGAGAGGGCGTACTCAATGAACAGTTTGGCAGCATTGGGGTGCTTGGCGCCCTTGAAGATGGCGGTAGCGCCGATCTCGAAGGAGGTACCGGAGGACGGGATGATCAGAGAGATATTGGTGTAGCCGTTATCCAGGATCTGATAAATACCATCGTGCAGGAAGCCGATGCCGATGACGCACTGAGCGTTGCCGACATTCTTGGAGGGGCCGGAACCGCTCTTGGTGTAAACTTCGATGTTCTTATCGAGGTCAACCAGATACTTGATGCCCTCATCGTGGCCGTACATCTGGATCATGGTATTGAGAACCAGCTTGGCAGTACCGGCGGTATTGTAGTTGGACATCCAGATGAGACCCTTGTACTCTTCCTTGAGCAGATCGGGCCAATCTTTGGGGGCTTCCAGGCCCATGCGGGTCAGCTCATCGGTATTGACCATGAAGCCCAGGATACCCTGATAGATACCATACCAGTAACCATCGGCATCGCGGTACATATCGCTGAGCAGGTGCTTGGCGTTGACAGCCTCATAGGCTTCCAGCAGGCCGTCCTTGGCCATCATGTTGTAGGGATCGGTGGTGCCACCGAAAGCGACATCAGCAGAGGGATTGCCGGCCTCTTCCTGGATCTTGGCCTGGATCTCGCCGGTGGACAGACGCTGACGATTGACCTTGATGCCGAAGATCTTTTCGAAATTGTCGCAGGCAGCGGAAAGATACTCTTCCTCGCAGCCGCCGTAAACGGTGAGCTCACCTTCGGCCTGAGCGGCAGCGATGAGGTCTTCCATACCGGCAAAGCTCTCGGGATAGGTCTTGGTATCCGGCTGGTCATTGTTGTTCTTGTCGCCGCAGCCGACCATCAGGGTGAGGACCATGATGACAGCAAGCAGCATAGACAGTGCTT
>CALERQ010000086.1 GCA_937907305.1 uncultured Clostridia bacterium
CGGCGATGGAGTGAAGGCGCTTTCCATCAGCGAGCGGCAGACCATCGCCAATATGAGCATCGAGATCGGCGCGACGACCGGCATCTTCCCCAGTGATGAGAGAACAAGGGCGTTCCTGAAGGCACAGCAGCGGGAGAGCGACTATACGCCGCTGCAGCCGGAGGAAGGTGCAGCCTACGACAAGGTGGTGGAGATCGACCTGGACCGGCTGGAGCCACTGGTGGCGGAGCCCTCCATGCCGGATAAGGTGTGTACGGCCCGCAAGGTGGAAGGCGTGAAGCCGGGCTCGGTATTTATCGGCAGCTGCACCAATGCTTCCTATTCCGATATTGCCCGGGCGGCGCGCATTCTGAAGGGGCATAAAGTACATAAGGACATCGACTGCACAGTGGCGCCCGGCTCCCGTCAGGTGCTGGCACAGCTTATTAAGGACGGGGTG
Organism: uncultured Clostridia bacterium; assembly: GCA_937907305.1. Lineage (GTDB taxonomy): Bacteria > Bacillota > Clostridia > Oscillospirales > Ruminococcaceae > Angelakisella. Next base: position 440 of record CALERQ010000086.1, read on the forward strand.
CTGGCGGACCTGGTGGAATCCGGCTGCCGCATCCTGGAGTGTGCCTGCGGACCCTGCATCGGGGTGGGGCAGGTGCCGCCCCATAATGGCATTTCGGTACGGACCTCCAACCGGAACTTCCCCGGCCGGTGCGGCAGCAACGATGCCTATGTTTACCTGGCCAGCCCGGAGACTGCGGCGGCCACGGCAGTGACTGGACATATCACTGACCCGCGCGACCTGATGGATGTCAGCGTGTTGGCGGAGATCCAGGAGCCGGAGGCGTATATTATCGACGATTCTTCGCTGATCGCACCCGGAGAAACTGTAGATCGCCACGCGGTAGAGGTCATCAAGGGGCCGAATATCTCCGAGCTGCCGATGCGCGGCCCGGTGTGGGAGACCATTGACGCCGGGATCGTGCTGAAGCTGGGGGACAACATTACCACCGATGATATTATCCCGGCTGGGTCCTCTATTCTGAAGTACATCTCCAACATTCCGGAATTTGCAAAGTATACCTTCTGCTATACCGATCCGGACTTTGTGGACCGGGCCCGCCGCATGGGACACAGTATCATCGTGGGCGGGGAGAACTACGGACAGGGTTCCAGCCGGGAGCACGCGGCCATGCTGCCGATGTGCCTGGGAGTGGAGGCGGTCATCGCCAAATCCTACGCGCGGATCCATAAGGAAAACCTGTTCAATTACGGCATTTTGCCGCTGATTTTTGAAGACCCGGCGGACTATGAAAAGCTGCAGCAGGGTGACCGGCTGGTGCTGGAAAATGTGCCGGAGGGTATCCGGGCGGGGCGGCTGACGGTAACCATACCGGAGCGTGGCCTGACACTGACGGCGGTGCTGGAGGCTTCCGGCTACGATAAGAACCTGCTGCTGGAGGGCGGCGCGCTGAACCACCTGGCCAAATTACAGAAACGCTAAGCAAAATAGAAAAGCTCCCGGCCGGAAGGCGGGGAGCTTTTGTGCTGTTTTGCTTTAACATGGTGCCGCAGGGAAATAAGGTGAGTCCCCGGCTTATAGACCGGGGACTCGATTGCTTTAATAGACGCGGTAATCGCTGGCGGCGAGGGGGATATCTCCGCCGTGCTGGCGGAAGTATTCCAGCAGCAGCTCGGACATTTCGTGGGGGATCTCCCGCACCACCGGACAGCCTACATAGCAATCGTAGCCGCCGGTGCCGCTGGCCCGGTAGCTGTTCAGACAGATGGTGAATTCATCGGTATCGGCGACGGGGCAGCCATCAACCAGAAGAGAAACGACCCGCTGACCGACCGGCCGGGAGACATCATAGGCATAGGATACCCCGGCATAGTAGTCGTAATTGTAATGCTCCACTTTAGGCTCCAGAAAGCAATCCGAGACCCGCAGGGTATTATCCTCTCCACGGGTAAAGTAGGCGGCGCTGCGCTCCATGGCCTGGCGCAGCACAGCCCCGGTGATGCGCAGCACGGTGAGAGTATTGGTATAGGGGTAGGCGATGAGGAGATCTCGGCGGCGCACCACCTGCGGCAGACCGGCCACATCATTGGCCAGGCTGGCGGCGGAAAGCTGCGCCCCGCTGACTTCCAGCTGAACGGCATTGAACAGATCGGCCAGCCCGCTGCCCTCCGCAGCCATTTTCAGGGGAGCATCCGGCAGCAGCGGGTGGGGCAGGTGACCGACCACCTGATCCAACCAATCCTGCGCGCCGTGTTCCATTTGGGCAAACTGCCGCAGCCACTGGGGATGGCAAGGCCCACCGGCGGGGATGGTGCGGCTGGAGAAGTGCTTTTCGGCGCCGCAGACGACGGCTTCGATTTGCAGAAACTCCTGGCCGCGGTCGGAAGGCTGCACCACAAAGGTGCCGGAGACCATCTGCCCGGGGACCGACATGTGCTGGTGCCCGGTGAGCAGGATATCAAAATCGAGCTCCTGGCAGATGCGGTAGGCGACATTTTCGTGGGTGGAGGAGAGCACCCGGCCGGTGGTAAGATCCCGCTCGAACCCGCCGTGATAGACGCAGAGGTTGAGGTCGGTTTTGCCGCAGAGCTCTTCCAGTGCCGCGGCAGCCGCGGGGATGGGGTCGGAGATGGTGATGCCGGAAAGATGCTCCGGGCGTTCCCAAATGTTCACATAGTCGGTGACGATGCCGACGATGCCGATGCGCAGACCGTTTTCCAGCGTGTGGATGCAAGCCGGAAAGCGTACACCGGCACCGTCCCAGTGGATATTCTGACAGACGCAGCGGGCCCGCAGGGCGTTCAGGTAGCTATCCAGATAGGGCATGCCGTAGTTAAAATCGTGATTGCCCAGTGTGACATAATCGTAGCCGCAGCAGTTCATCATCTCGGCAAAGGGGGCGGCATTTTGCAGGGTATCGTGGCAGAAGGCCCCCAAAGGAGAGCCCTGCAGCAGGTCGCCGCCATCGATGATGAGGGTGTTGCCATCGCGGGTAAAGCGGCTGGCGCACTTGAACAGGCCGATGTCACGCTCCTCCCGGCTGCGGTAATCGGTGGGGTAGATATAGGCGTGAAGATCGGAGGTGAAAAAGATAGTGAGTTTTTTGTGTTCCATAGGTTACCCCCGTGCCAGCCGGACGCGGATCTTGGCGGAAATGGCCTCGATGATGAGCACCAGGATGATAAGCCCCAGCAGGATGGCACCGACTTCATTCCAGCGGTAGCTGCTCATGGCGAAGATAAGCGGCGCGCCGATACCGCCGGCCCCGACAAGGCCCAGTACGGTGGCATCGCGCAGGTTCATATCAAAGCGATAGATGATGGTGGAGGTGAAATCGGCGGTGAGCTGCGGCAGGATACCGTAGCGGATCTTCTGGAAGGTGGTGCAGCCCGCGGCGTCCAGCGACTCCAGAA